>JAZNOK010000122.1:0-16779 GCA_045580775.1 Eubacteriales bacterium | reverse complement strand
GGAGATGGCATTAATTGTTACACTTACATGACAGAACTCCATCCCCGCTGTCATTCTCGAACGGAACGCAGTGAAGTGAAGAATCTAAGCGGGAGACGAAAGTGACGTTACTTTGCTCTCGCCCTCTGATAAGTGAGACTCCAAATCTCCGATTTGGTAAGTCGAACTTATGCATGCGAGCGATAGCGAGTCGCTTCCTTCGCTACGCTCGAGGATGACAGCCGGAGGTGGTGCTGCGTTTTGACCCGTGCAGCCAAAATAGGTGCTTTGTAAAAACATATTTCACGCAATTTCCTATGATATAAAAAAGGAAGCAGAACACACAGGTTCTGCTTCCCTTTTTATGTGAATGATGATGTCGGAAAATAATTATTCAGTCTCGGCCAGAGAAAGCCTCCGAATGAGAATGATAATGTCACGGTTGTTGATCACTCCGTCGCCGGATACATCTGCGTTGGAGTAAGCATAGTTATCATACATACCCGAGATATAACGTACTATTATCGTAATATCGCTGTTGGTAACTATTCCGTCACCGTCTATATCGCCTGCCACATCGGTGGACTCATTTACTGTCGCATCTATCACATAAGAAATGCCGTTCTCCTCGGCGTAGCTCAAGGCGTAAGATCCGGGAGCTACAGTAAGGGTAATGTTGGTGCATTTTTCGAATGCGTTTGCTGCGATTTCCGTTACTGACTGAGGAATATATACATCGGTCAGAGCCGTGCATCCTCTGAACGCCCACTCGCCTATCCTGCTCACGCCGGACTTGATAGTTACGGTCTTGAGAGTGGTGCTTCCGATAAAGGCATAATCCCCCACCTCGCCGTCTATATGCGAGATCTCCGCACTCTCTACGGGAGCTCCGTCTATATACAGCTTCTTTGCATAAAAGAGCGGATCGGATGTATAATGAGCAAAGTCGATATTATTCCACATCTCGAGACTCGGAGCATAGACCGCCTTTATTGCTGTACATCCCTCAAACGCCCTCGCACCTATTGAGCTGACGTTTCCTTCAAAGGTAACGCTCGTGATCTCTGTGCATCCCTTGAACATCTTCTCGGGGATGTTCTTGATGTTTTCCGGTATTACAAGCTCGGTAGATGCTCCCGAGACAAGACGTATCTCCTGTGCGTAGTACAAGGGGTCCTGTCCGCCTGACTTAAACTTGACATTGAGCCAAGCCGAAAGATCGGTGATATATATCGTCTTGAAGTTGTAGCAATCCGCAAACATGCGGTCTCCCATCATCTCGATCCCCGAGCCCAAAGTCACACTCGTGATATATGTGTAATCAAATGCACGATCTGCTATAAAACGAGTATCCGGATGGACAGTGATACTGCTGATACTATACGATGTTGTGCATATCAGCCATTCATACGGGTTACTGTCGGTTCCGAGATACTTACCGTTACCGTAGGTATTGTACTTTGCATCCCAGTAGTTTGTAAAATACCTGGATACGATCATTACATCGGGATGCAAAACAGGAGAAGAATACCGATTGCAGCCTGCAAAGTACAGGTAGGGATTCTCGGTGTTGCCGAGGTACCAGCCGTTACCGTATACGTTGTATTGCAAATTATCGCAGGAAGAGAAGGCATAATCTCCAATAATATTTACGCTTGAGGGAATTGTCACATTCTCAAGAGCATCACAGTCATAGAACGCCTCTTTTTCAATAATGTTAACGCTTGAGGGAATTGTCACATTCTCAAGAGCATCACAGTAACAGAACGCATGCATACCGATACTCCGGCATATACTGCCTTCCTCAAACACAACATTTCCGGGTCCAAACTCACCCCAAGATTGCTCAAACAAATACGAAGGAATACGCTCGACGTTTTTTCCGACAGTCAGAGTAAATACTCCGGACTGATCAAATATTAAAGGTTTATAGTAAGTATCATATGAAGAATCATCTAAATCTGTAACATTATAATATACATTTCTGAGCGATATGCAGCCAGCAAAAGCATGCCTGTCAATTGTGCGTACATTCTTCCCTATTGTCAGAGTGCTGATGCGGCTACCGCTGAAAGCAGAGTCTCCTATACTTGTCACACTGTCCGGTATAGTAACAGACCTAACGCTTACCTTAGAGAATGCAGAATTACCTATAGTGGTGACACTATCCGGAATATTGACATCCTCAAGATAAGTAAGCAAGCAAAACGCATACGCACCGATGCTCGTCACGCTGTCGGGAATAACCACGCTCGGCACCCATCTATATCCATCAGAGCTATAAAAGGCCTTTTCTCCTATGCTCGTTACACGGTATACAGTACCGTCCTTTGACACAAGGGAGGGGATAACTATGTGTCCTGTCGCACTGTTCTCGGTAACGGTTGCGGTGCCGTCGGAGTTGAGCAGATATTTGACACCGGCAGAGTCCTTGTTGTCCGAATCGAGTACTGCGGGAGGGTCCATAGGTAATCCTATATAGTTCTCAGTACCGCACACCTTGCAATACCGTGTCTTGTATTTTTCGAGTTGTTCTATATCCTCCGTGATTTCCCACTCGGTATAGTCGTGTGCACGCTTCTTTGTCGTTATGTTCTCGGTAATGGCACACGCAGAGCAGACTCTGTACATCTCGCCTGTCTCGGTACAGGTAGCTCCCTTTATTATCTTCCATGCACTCATAGAGTGACCGAGAGGATCTAGCACCTCGATCTCCGTCTTGCCGCATGCAGAGCAGCTCCTTCGTCTCAGGCCCTTGGTCGTGCATTGTGGCTGGATACGGTAGTCCCACTCGCTCCAGGAGTGACCGGGAGCGGGGGTCACGTTCTCTCTGTATGTATCTCCGCATCTCGAGCAAGTATATACAGTACAGCCGTCCTCTGTACAGCTCAGGCTCTTTTCCTCTGATAGGTAATCATGGCCGAGGGCAAGCTCGCCTACCTTGTTCTCTCTCGTGCCGCAAGCAGTGCATATTCTGTAGTAACCGCCGTCCTCTGTACATGTGGGAGCATAGTCGAGTATCCACTCGCTCCAATCATGACCGAGGGCAGGCTCACCTACCTTGTTCTCTCTCGTGCCGCAAGCAGTGCATATTCTGTAGTAACCGCCGTCCTCTGTACATGTGGGAGCATAGTCGAGTATCCACTCGCCCCAATCATGGCCGAGGGCCGACTCGCCGGCTTTGGTTTCCTTCTGTCCGCATACGGAGCAATCTCTGTAGTAGCTTCCGCTTTCGTCACAGGTAGGTGCACTCTCGATGCCCCAGTCGCTCCAGGAATGGCCTGCGGCGGGGAGGATCGTTTCTTCCTTTATCTCGCACAAAAAGCAGTATCTCCTGCTCATTCCTGTCTCGGTACACGTAGGCTGTACTGTAGTCTCATACGTGCTCCACGAGTGTCCGAGAGCAGGCAGCTGCTCGGTCATCGACTCTGTACAACCCGTGCATGTGCTCTTCTTCTCCCCTGCCTCAGTACATGTTGCTGTTCTTATCGTCTCCCATGTGTCGAACGAGTGGCCTATGGGGTCCATTATCTCTTCTTCCGCCTCGGAGCAGACAGTGCACACACGCACTCTGTATCCTTCACCGAGACAGGTGGGCTCGATGATTATCTCCCATTCACCCGAATGCCCTGCCGAGACAGCGACAGTCTCGATCTCGCCGCACAGCGTGCAGCTTCTGCTCTCGGAGCCGTCTTCTGTACAGGTAGCTTCTGTACGCTCCCACTCGCTCCAGGAGTGAGCACACTCCCCTTCTTGCTCGACCGATTCAGTCTGCTCGGGAGCAGTCTGTTGCTCTTCTGCCAGCACGTTCATGGGTACTGCCGTGAGGACAAGCACCAAACAGAGCAATACTGACAGCAGTCTTTTTGCTTTTTCCATTTTTGTTTCTCCTTTATATAATTTATAAAAATACATTTCATGCATTTTCCTATAAGACAAAAAAAGTGCGTCAGCTGAAGCCGACGCACAAAAAAATACACAGCTCCAATTGTCGCCAAACAAAAGCTTTCACAACCTATAAAAGTACATGCAAAAGAAGAGCATCTGTATTTTTATCAAAAAATAAAAACACACATACTTTTACAGGTGTCGATATTAACTTTTGTTTGGCAAGTACATTATAGCACAAAGAGTTCTTTTTGTAAAGGCATTCCCCAAAAGCAGACCAAAAAACCGTAATTATAACAAAAGAGCACCGTTTCTGCCGGCATCTCTGGTCATCGCTTGTTTTTCTATTCAGATGCTCCACTATCTCCTACAAAGCAAAAAAACCGCACGTTTCCGTGCGGTTTTTGATATTAGTTCTTATGCGGCTTTACAAGTCCGATCAATTTAACAAGTTCCATAATAATCAGCGGAGCTATGATAAGACCAAGTGCTATCAGATAGAGCTCGGCTGAAAGAATCTCAAGTCCAAACAGCACGCCGAGAGGAGTAAAGAGAACAACACTCATCAGCACTATAGCTGCAAGGAGAGACAGGTTGACATACTTGTTTGTGAAAAAGCCTATCGAGAACACAGAGTGGTCTGTACGCATATTGTAGGTATGTACCGCCTGCGATAAAGCAAGCACCATGAATGCCATTGTTCTGCCCGCCTCTATAGACTCAACTCCGTTGGGAGGCATTACCTTCCATCCGAGCCAAAAACCAAGAAGTGACAGAACCGAGAACATGAGTCCCTGCAGTACTATCCTTACACCCAGACCGTGAGCAAACAGTCCCTCGGACTTGGGCTTGGGCTTTTGTTCCATTATATCCTTCTCTATCGGCTCCATGCCGAGAGCCACAGCGGGAAGGCTGTCTCCGACGAGGTTTATCCACAGAAGATGCATCGACAAAAACGGCGTCTCATGCCATACCATCATCGAGAAGAACACTGCAATGACCTCGCTGATGTTGGTTCCAAGCAAGAACCCAACTACCTTCTTCAGATTAGAGTAGATTCCGCGTCCTTCGCGTACTGCATCTACTATGGTAGCGAAGTTGTCATCGGTCAGTGTCATATCCGACGCACCCTTGGCAACATCGGTACCTGTAATACCCATTGCACAGCCGATATCTGCAGCCTTGAGTGCGGGAGCGTCGTTTACTCCGTCACCTGTCATTGAGACGACCTGACCCTTTCTCTGCCATGCACGGACTATTCTTATCTTATTCTCAGGAGATACTCGTGCGTATACCGAGATCTTCTCTACCTTCGAGTCGAGCTCAGAATCCTTCATACGGTCCAGCTCCGCACCTGTGATAGCAAGATCCCCATCCTCGAGTATTCCGATCTCACGTGCAATAGCAGAAGCGGTAACAACATGGTCTCCTGTGATCATGACCGGCTTTATACCTGCACGTCGGCAGACAGCAACTGCGTCCTTAGCCTCAGGTCTCGGAGGATCTATCATTCCGACCAGTCCCATGAATGTGAGATCACATTCAAGCTCCTCGGGTGTAGGAGCATCCGAGATGCTGTCTATTTTCTTGTATGCTACTGCGAGAACACGCAGAGCATCGCGGCTCATTTCATCCGTAAACCGACGTCCTGCCTCGATATCTCCCGCAATACAGCGGCTCGCCATAACATCGAAAGCCCCCTTGACTATTACTATCTTCTCTCCGTCTATCTCGTTCACAGTAGACATGAGCTTTCTATCCGAGTCAAAGGGTATCTCGGCTATTCGAGGGTATTTTTCATTGAGAGAATCCTTGGTATCGCCGTTTTTGTACGCGGCAACTACTATAGCAGTCTCAGTGGGATCGCCTATATGCTGTTCCTTTCCGTCCTCAAACACAACAGAGCTGTCACAGCAGAGAGTAGCGTAAGAAAGCAGCTTCTTTATCTTCTCGGAGTTCTGAGTACTGATGTCCTCGGTGGACTGCTCACCGTCGGCATAAGCACGGGTGAGAGTCATTCTGTTCTGAGTAAGTGTACCTGTCTTGTCAGAGCAGATAACCGATGCACCGCCGAGAGTCTCAACTGCAGGAAGACGCCGGATAAGTGCATTTTTCTTTACCATTCTCTGAACGCCGATAGACAACACTATTGTTACAACGACGGGAAGTCCCTCCGGTATAGCAGATACGGCAAGAGATACAGCTATCATGAATATCTCCATGACAGGGATATTGTTCAACAGTCCAACTACAAAAACAATAGCACACGCGGCAAGTGCAACAATACCGAGGTATTTTCCAAGCTCAGCAAGCTTCTTCTGCAGGGGTGTCTGCGTATCTCCCTCGTCCTCAAGCAGGTTGGCTATCTTACCCATTTCAGTATCCATACCTGTACCTGTGACGATCGCAGTAGCGGTACCGTATGTAATACTGCATCCCGAGAAGACCATGTTTGTACGGTCTCCTATAGGAGCATCAAGAGCAACCTGTGCATCTGCGTCTTTCTCACTCGGAACCGACTCTCCTGTGAGTGCCGCCTCCTCGCTCTTGAGGCTGACAGAATGGATAAGGCGAGCGTCAGCAGGAACAAAATCCCCCGCCTCAAGACGTATGATGTCTCCGGGAACAAGATCACAAGCATCTATCACCTGCTCGGTGCCGTTTCTGATGACACGTGCATGAGGTGCGGACATGTTCTGCAATGCATCAAGGGCACGTTCTGCCTTTGACTCCTGCATGACACCCATTATGGCATTTACCACAACAATAAACACGATAAGTGCAGGCTCAAAAAACTCCTTCACATCTCCCTGTCCGCGGGACAGCTCAACTATAACAAGAGTAAAGGAAACCGCGGCCGCCGCAAGCAGTATCAGTATCATTACATCCTTGAACTGGGCTGCAAAACGCTGCAGCGTCGTCTTCGGCTTTTTCTTTCTCAGTTCGTTTTTACCGTACTGTGACTGTCTTGTTGCAACCTCATCCGAGCTCAGTCCGTTCTCGGACGAGGTCTTTAAATGTTCAAGTGCTTCTTCTGCGGTTCGACTATGATAGTCCATCGTTAGTTTTTTTCTCCTTTTTTGTTTAGAAATTTTTGATTAAACTAATGTAAATTTATTCTAACATAATTCATTTTGTATTTCTATAGTTTTCACAAAATATTTTGATTTTTGTTAATAATTGTACATTTATATTAACAACTCACCTTGCAGCATAGCCAGGCTCGCATTCTTGTATTCCGGATCTCCTGTCACTTCCCTTATGACACGTATCCAGTCGGGAAAGTGCACAGGTTCATTCTCACATGATAGCTCTATCTCGCAAATTGCCCTGTCCTGCCAAAGCGGATAAATGTCTATCTCCAAATACTTACCGCAGTATTCAAAGCTGTATCTGGTCTTTTTCAGAGAATGTTTTGTTTTATCCGCATCACGAAGAGCACGTTTATAGTCCTGCTCTGTGATCCTACGCTCTATTTCCACACGCTTGATATCGCTCACCGCTCTCTTTATAGTGAGGGTGTAGTCACACTCACCGTCTATCTCGCGTTTTCTCACACGTCGCTCCTCTTCACAGCCTGCATTGAGATATGTCTGGGTGATATGTGCACAGCGTACACCCTGATAACGTCTGAGCATATCCATATCAGGATATTCGATCAGATACTTACGCTCGATCTCATAGCTCTCACCGCCTCCGAGAAACGCTGATATCTCATGAACAAGGCGTTTCATCTTTCCCTCAAAGTCGGTAGAATTGTCGATCATCCGAAAGTACGAATGCCCCTGCCATGCACAAGCCAGCCTTCGGTCAAGTTCTGCCGCCTGTTCCGGAGTCTCTGTACGTGCCGAATTATTCATGCATGAGTATCCGTCAGATCCGATCGCTGCCGTAACAAGGAAAAACACAGCATCGTATCTATCCGCAAGCTCCCGCTCGGATATATTCTTTCTTTCGAGCATCACACGGTACTCGGTGTCTGTGATGTATGCCTTGTTATCAAGGGCACCCCTGTCACATACTATCAGAATATCGTCTGCATCCATCCCTCTTGCCGCTTTCTCATACACCCGCTCCTTTTCAAGCTGAAGAGAAAGCAACAGCTCCTGAAATTCCGCACTGCTCTCGCATGTCCAGGGTGCCACTCCTCCGCGTATGAGCTCGGTCGCAGTCTCGGATATAAACAGCACCCTGTATCCTCGCTGGGTAAACTCGTCCTGTATACGTGACAGGGCGGTGCTTTTACCGCCGCACGGTCCTCCCGTAATAACTATCTTTTTTATATTTTTCATATTCGAATATATATGTCACTGCTCATGAGCTATATGGGGTATTGCATTCTCGATTTTGTCAATACCGACTCTGAACAGATCCGGCTCTCCCTTGTGTCTTCTTAGTATCTCCAGTCTGAATGCCGTCGGCCACGCAGGCAGCCATTGCGAAGGCATAAACGGAGGCACGCCGTGTCTGCCCCATCTGGTGTGGAATATTGCCTCATCCTGGCTTCCTGCCGGTCGCACTCTGCCATTGACATACATGGTACCGTCAGATATACATTGGCATGCATTGGCATAAAATACCATAGCCTTTTCTCGCCACTGTCCCCTTCCCGTAATCTCCGCCAGCCTCAAAAACGAATCAACGTCACGCAGAGCATACTGGTCCAGTGCCTGATGTGCCGTGCTCACAGAAGTAGAGCCGAAGGTATCGTATCCCATCTTTCCCAGTACCGAATCCTCAGGGTACTTTATCGTATAGTGCATAAGCCAGGTGCACAGATAGTCAGCTATATTCTCCGCAGCACGGATATAGCGTGTGTCTTCTGTAATATCATATAAAGCAAGTGCATCACGCAGAAGCGGACTTGCCGATTCTTTGTCGATGCAATAAGTGTCAAGTGCCCCTGCCGTAGTAAACCCGTCACGTTCAAGTGAGCCGTAGTAATAATCAAACGCCCGCAAAGCAGACTCAAAGTATTTGCCATCACCCGAACGCTTGTAAGCCATAAGCATCGGAAGCACCAAAAAGCACCCGATAGTTCCCTCGGATGATATCACCGTTCCGTCAGATCTCCAGTTCTTGGCGTATCTTCCCTGTTCATTTTGCTGAGTCAGAGCAAAGTCAAGTATACCGTAAGCAGCCTCCAGATACTCAGGCCGTTCTATACCTGCCTGCTTTGCCAAATCATAAGCCTCAAAATAATTCTCCGCTGCTCCTCCGTTGTTGCAGGCATCTATCTGAAGCTGAATCACACCATCCTTATCACGGCGGAACTTACGCCTTCCGTATGCCTTGTGATCCTCGTACTGTGCCTCTCCCAACTTCCAAGGGTCCGGCTGATAATCGGGAGGATACTCCATTTTTCTCCATTCTCCGTAATCAATCGACGCATCGAGCAGTCCGCATTCGCGTCTGCCGTACTTCAGCCAGGCATCGTGTGCACCGATACCCATCTCGAGTGCCTCTTTGTCTGCTGTTATCAGATAATGATATATCATGGCATTCGCCATAGAAGCCGACTGACCTACCCAGCTCAGTCCGAAGCGTCCGTTGTTCTTCTGATAGGTCCAGTTACCGCGAAACCACTGTGCACCGCTGACAAAACCGCTAAAACCGTCCTGCATTTTCTGATACAGGTATCTTGTGTAAGTAATTCCAAGCTCGTATATACGCTCCGGAGACATAGGAACGTCAAGTGCATGTCCGTAGTAACGCCACGCAAAATCGAGCAATCTTCCGTATCGGATAGGCTTGTCCTCGTAGGGGTATGCAACAATGATCGCTGTAAACTCACTCCGCTCTCTGCCCTCCCCCTGATAAGGATCGCCCCAAAAATGCCTATGCAGTGTCTTTGGCTTTTCCTGTTCGGGATAGATCACCACATGCCTCTCGCACTCACCTTCAAGATAGAGCGAGCATGCCGTATCCTCCCCCGCCTCAGCCATAAGAGCCACACTGCCCGAACATGTAGCCGAGAACGTACATGAAGGGATAGTTACCCTGTGCCATGCAAATGACCATGGAGTTCCATCCTCCGCACGGTCTCCTACATACTCAGGAGTGCTTCCCCAGCCATTTCCGTTGTAACTGACCGATGGCACCATAGTAAAAGTCGGCCTGTCGCATGTCAGAATCTCCATACGCATATCTATACAAGGCTGCTCGACCTTCCTTGTCCAAAAAAACGCATCATCACTGAGCCTGACAAAGCTGTCTTCAGCTCCGTCACAGGGCAGGACTTTTGCTACGCACGCTCCGTCTGCTTCTATAACATAATGATCGCCGCGTTTTTCTATTACGGTGCTCATAAGCTTCCTCCTCTGCGAATAATATACGCATATATAATAACAAATTTTATTCTTGATCCGACCGTACTGCCTCTATCGAAAAACACACCATACAAATGAAAACTCACCTTGTTGATTTTTCATTTCGTTTATGCTAAACTATCCTCATGACACAAAGCATATATCAAGTGTGTTTTGAGTTTAATGAAACATCCTGCTATGATTCGTTCACGATCTTTCCTGTAATATGCTCAGGTCTCAACTCATAGCACAAGGTTGCCTCTCCGAACCTCTTTATCTCATCTTCTATATACGCAAGATCCTGCGTATACTTCAAGCTCAACCGACGGCATATCCTCATAGACTCATCAAAGCTATCCACAACATGCAGTCTCCCGAACACAATTACACTGGAGATATTCAGTGCCCACTCTCCGTCTTTTCTCATTTATTAAGATCTTTACTATCTGTTCTGTCAGCAAGCTCTGTTTTTTCCTTGCAACCTCTCTGAACATGACCGATCCCGCCTCCGTTTTTTGGTTATGCCGTTTTTATCGGCTGTGATGATAAAAAAAGTCTTTATTTTGCTTTCATTGTACAACAAAAAGGCAGAATAATCAATAGAAGGAGTAAAAATGAAAGAGATCAACAATACGACCCTGCCATACATTATCTGCCACATGGTAAGCTCCGTGGACGGAAAGGTCACTGGAGACTTTTTATACTCTCCGGGCTGTGAGGAGTCTACAGAGATATACTACGAGATCAACAGAAAGTATAAAGCCGTCGGCTCGGGAGGTTTCATTTGCGGCAGAGTAACCATGGAAAGCAGTTTCACGGGAGGTTGGTATCCCGATCTTTCAAAGTACGAGCCGATCAAACGGGAAAACGGCATCTATACCGATCATTGGAGTGAGACGCAGTCAGGTTATTACGCGATAGCTCTTGACCCCAAGGGAAAGCTCGGCTGGCAGGGAGCGTTCATAGAAGACAGCGACCCCGGATACGATAAAGCACAGATCATCGAGGTTCTGACACAGCAAGCTGACGGCAGGTATCTTTCATATTTGCAGGAAATGGGAATAACATATTTCTTTGCAGGCGAGAGCGAGATCGATGTCAGACTCGCACTGAAGATCCTGAAAGATCACCTCTCACCTGAGTTTTATCTGCTTGAGGGAGGAAGCATCATTAACGGTTACTTTCTGCGATCCGGTTGCGTAGATGAGATCTCACTTGTAACAGCACCGATAACGGCAAACCCTGACTCAAAGCCTCTGTTTATGAACGGTGACGTTTTTGATTTTGAGCCGGCGAGCATCGAGCAAAAAGGCAACACTATCATAACAAACTACAAAAAGATCTCACAACGCCGCTACCCTCATACAAAAAACACATCTGTATAGCCGAGAAGAACCTAAGTACACAACTAAAAAAACGCTGATTGAAAAAAGGAGTATAAACACTATGAAAAAGATATTGATCCTATCCGGAAGCCCCCGCAAAAACGGCAACTCAGACTTTCTCTGTGATGAATTTGAAAGAGGAGCAGCCGAGGCGGGACACGATGTCGAAAAGATCCGTGTTGCCGAGAAGAAGATAGGCTACTGCCGTGCCTGCTACGCATGCAAAGATACAGGTGTGTGTGCGATCAAAGACGATATGACAGATATTCTGCAAAAGATGATAGATGCCGATGTGATCGTCCTTGCCAGTCCTGTATATTTCTACTCTATCGACGCTCAGCTGAAGACCCTCATTGACCGAACTGTCGCACGCTGGCTCGAAGTAAAAAACAAAGAGTTTTATTACATAGTCACAGCAGCCGACGGTGAGCTTTCGTCAGCTGACACTACCGTTGCTTGTTTTCGCGGATACGCCGATTGCGTAGAAGGAGCAAAAGAGATGGGTGTCATCTACGGTATGGGTGTGTACGAAAAAGGCGAGATCAAAAACACCCCTGCAGCACACGAGGCCTACGAGATGGGGAAAAGCATCATTTGATCTTGATGTGCCACTGGGTATTCAAGGCAGTATTGACCTAAATACAAATCGCCGCCGAGGAGTCTGGGTCCCCGGCGGCTGATTATTTTAATAAGTTTAAACACCGCTCTACTCTCGGCACTCCACTGCAACCTTAATAACTCCATCACGCTTGTGCTCAAACAACTCATACGCCTCGTCGATATTCGAAAGAGCATAAGTATGTGTGATGAGTGGCTCGGTATTGATCCTGCCATCGGCGATGAGCTTCAGCGTTTGTTCACAATCGCAGCCGTCAACGCCGCCGGTCTTAAAGGTCAGATTTTTACCGTACATATCTGGCAGAGGGATAGTTTGGGGCTTGTCGTAGAGTGCCACCACAGTAACGATGGCATTCGGTCTGGCAGATTGCCATGCCAGCTCAAATGTGTTATCAGCTCCGGCCACTTCAAAGACGACATCGGCTCCGCCGTTATCACTGTTTTTGCGGACAAAATCAAGACACTGCTCCGGGGTAACTGTCAGCACGTCGGGATAATGCTCTTTTACAAATCTGATGCGGTTCTCGTCCTTTTCGCAAACGACAATTCGTTTTGGTTTTTTTAGCATAGTGCAAATGAGAGTGCATATCCCTGTCGGACCTGCACCGATGATAAGAACCGTATCCTCTTCAGAGACATCCGAGATCTTCACCGCCCAATAACCGGTAGCGAGAACATCCCCGACAAGCAGAGCTTGTCTGTCTGTGACGTTGTCAGGGATCTTGTTCAATCCCTGATCGGCAAAGGGCACGCGGACATACTCTGCCTGACCGCCGTCAATACGGCAGCCGAGTGCCCAACCGCCGTTTTTGTCGGTACAGTTGTTGACAAAGCCACGCTTACAGAAAAAGCACTCACCGCAGAATGTCTCTACGTTCACTGTGACCCGATCCCCCGGCTTTACGTGAGTCACAGCCGATCCGACTTCCTCTACGATTCCGACCATCTCATGACCGACCGTAATTCCTTCGATAGCTCTCGGCACGCTTCCGTGTTTGATGTGAAGGTCACTTGAACAGATACTTGCAAGGGTAACTTTGACGATAGCGTCCCGCTCGTGCCGGAGCTTGGGCTTAGGCTTTTTTACAAGTTCAAATTTTCCTTTTGATGTGTATGTATAACTCAGCATATTAACTCCCCTTCGTATTTACATTGCTCTTGTTTTCTTCGGAACATGCAATTCTGTCATATCAATACCCTCAAGCTCCAAAAGCTTAATTTTGGTTTCGATACCGCCGGAGTAGCCTGTCAGGTTTCCTTTTGCTCCTACGACTCTGTGGCATGGCACAATGATAGATATCGGATTTCGTCCGACAGCACCTCCGACCGCCTGTGCCGACATGTTTTTTATTCCTTTTTTCTTGACGATCTCTTTGGCAAGATCACCATAGCTGACCACCTTGCCATAAGGTATCTCGGTCAGCATTTCCCAGACACCGACTCTGAAATCACTCCCGATAAACTTAAAGGTCAGTTGATGGATCGGAGGATCCTCTCCGAGAAAATAGCGATCCAGCCATTTTTTGGCAAGTGTAATGACTGCGGTTTCTTTTTCCGCACATTCATGCCCCTGCAAAACATCAAAATAGAATCTCTGATGCTCCAGCCACAACCCGACGATACTTTTTTCGTCGCCGGCTATCGTCAATCTTCCTACAGGAGAATTATAATAAGAATAATAGTACATTGCGTTACCTTTTTCTTTTTTTGGAAGTATGTACATTGTTTAGCTGATATCTCAGACGTAATGCCGCACATATCCTTCCATAACCGAACATGCAAAAAAACCGTAGCACAGCTCTAAAACAACAATCAAATAATCTTTGCAGCTTTCCGCACACTCTCTCGTCCGAAGTTTTTTCTCTATTATACACGAAATTTTTATACTTTTCAATTAGATGAGTATGACTTCTCTGCCCTTTTTGGTAGCGTAGCCGAGAGTGATATTAGTTCCGCTTTTGCGTGTGGTGGGAGCGTGGGACTTGTCGTAATAGACGATGCAGTATTTACTGTTGTTTACCATCTCATAGTTACGTTCGACATAGGCGGCTCTGCCTGAGCCGTGTATCTTTTCGGGGTAATAGGTTTCGTCGTAGGATTTGAGTAGGTATGCCATATAGTCTTCGTTGATGAACGGAAATTCAGCCCGCACGTAGATTCGTTTTACGTGTGGGTATTTTTCTTTTAATTTGGTCACGAGCTCAAGGCAAAGGCGGTCAAACTCCGATTTACTGCCGAACAAAAAGGTATCGACTTTTTCGTCAGTAATCAGCCTTTCAACGGCTTCGGTTATTTTCGTCCTCAGCTCGTCCGTTTCGTTTATGGTTCTGTGACCGAAAAAGCAGCAAGTATTATCGTGCATATATACTTCTCCAGAGTAAATGATTTTTTACTTATTATAAACTATCTTTCACTTAAAGTAAATATTTCTGCAGTTGCGTCTTATAATAATTTACTCCTTTTTTCGGTAAAATATATGTATAAAGGAAAAGGGGCGATAAAATGAAGACAGAATTTCCGGATAAGTATATAACTCTTGGATTAAAGATTGCATATTACAGAAGAAAAGCAGGTTTTACGCAAGAATACTTTGCCGAGCTTATCGGCAAAAGCGTAAGCTTTGTTGGTCAGGTTGAGGGCACCGGTACAGTTCGTGGCGTTTCGCTTGAGACCTTGTTCAAGATAGCACAGGTATTAAAGATATCCCCTTCCAAGTTGTTAGAAGAAGACTAATCGACATTATAACGAAAACTCTCTGCTGAATACTCGGCAGAGAGTTTTTTCGTCATCAAGTATTTATTTTAATCTAAAATAGCAGGTCGCTTTTCCGTTACCCTCGCGTTTCAGTTCACCTGCGGCGACCATTTTACGAAGTGCACCTTCAACCGAGCTGAGGCTTAGAGACGGACACAACTCGCGTATGTCTTGCTTGGTGAAACGTCCGATCTTATTCAGGGTTGCTTTACGAACCATTTCGACGGCGGGAAGCTTTTCTTCCACAATGGCAAAGCGGTCACCAAAGTCCTTATAAGCCGCAAGAACGGTGCCAAGCAGATATTTGATAAACGGTACTGCGTCCTCAGTTCCCTCGTGCCAACCGTGCTGTGATCTGTTCAGAGCATCATAGTAGAGGTCTTTGTTCTTAGCGATCTTTGCTTCAAGGGAAATATACTTACCAATCGGGAAACCGCTGCGATACAAAAGAAGCGTGGTAAGCAGTCGGCTCATTCTGCCGTTACCGTCGTTAAAGGGATGGATACACAAAAAGTCGTGGACGAAAATCGGTATAGCAATCAGCGGCTCAATCTCGAAATTACCGATGACCTTATTATATTCCTCGCAGATGCGGTCAAGCGCCTCGGGCGTTTCGAAGGGCGAAAGAGGCGTGAACAGAATCTCGGTGCGACCGTCGGGATAGGATGCACTGATATAGTTCTGCACGTTCTTTGTCGCTCCCGCCATAGGATTGTTCATATGGCTGTACATAATCTTATGAAGCTGAAGAATATAGTTCTTGGATATCGGAATGGCATCGAAGCTATCGTGAATAATCGCAAGGGCATCACGGTAACCCGCAATCTCTTGCTCGTCACGGTTGCGTGGCGTGGTCTTATCCTCAACCAATTGCTTGATACGAGTGTTGGTCGTAACGATACCCTCAATGGCATTGGATGCCCCGGTGCTCTGCACCTTTGCAATTTCGACTAGTTTTTCAAGCTCCGCAGGCTTCTGCTTTAGATACAGCTCCTGACGACCTGCCTCTTTATAGATAGCGGCAACAAGTCCCATGACCTCGGAATCCCATTTTTGCTCCTTGATCGCCGAGTAATTGAACGTTTTCATTCCCTTATCAACCTCACTTTCCCTTAAATAATAACATATAATAAGGGCATTGTCAATAGTTTGTGCGAATTTTCCCTTATTTATTCACATTATATAAGGGCATTTGATAGTTCAGGGCAGTTCCAACAATGAAGCCAACTATATTTTTCTTCATAAAAGTCCTCCAAAAAAGAGCAAGCCCTTACCATGGGAGTGGTAAAGGCTTGAAATTTTTTGAAAACATCGCCCTATTTTGCCTAAATTCACTCCGGTAGACTTACGGACAATAGCGAGACTCTCCGTAAGCTGATATCGTTTGGCGTAAATTTGGCGTAAGTTAGCGTTTTTTGAGATCTGCAGTTTCTCAAAAACCCGCATAAAATAAGGCTTTTTTGGACTTTTTTCAGTCGATTGGTTTCATCGTGGGGATTTAGGCGGGATAGATCTTATCCCCTTATTTATCCTGCCTTTTCCTGACTTGGTTAATCCAAATCGGTTTCATTACAGAAAACAACCTGTCATAAAACGGCATATCTTTATCCCATTTGTCGTAAAATCTGTCGTAAAAATTTGAGGGTGTTTACTATGCCAGGCAAAGAAACACGTATCCTCTAAGCTGGATAATTACTGTTTTTTCATCTGTCGCAGGAACATCAACACCGCTAATACGAGCAGAACGGCAGCATATCCAAGTACCCACCAAAGATGCGGAAAAATTCCAAAAAAATCTCCTGTAAGTATAGCCCGTTCCATATCTACGGCATGAACAAACGGAAGTG
>JAZNOK010000121.1:0-40665 GCA_045580775.1 Eubacteriales bacterium | reverse complement strand
CTGTGGCAACTTTCATTTTTTACCGTTTTTTGTATGTGTCACAAACAAATTGTATAATTTTACAAAAACTTTGTGGAATTTAAATTTCGGAAATTAGATTGAATAACGAAGCAAAACATGTTAAAATATAGGTAACGAACGTCAGCTGTACGCGGACGGCAGGGGTTGCTTTGCGAAAGGGGTGGGAAGTATATGACACAAAAAATTAATTTTGAGGATGTACGTCCGTTTGTCAGATACGCAAAGATATTGCATTTTTCCGCGGACTATGATGCTAATGAGCTGCGGGCATACGACAACAGGCTTCTTTACTTTTTTGACGGAGCGGCAGAACTGAAAATAGACGATACGACCTACACCGCCGAACGAGGCTCTCTGTACATTTGGTCTCCGGACCACACATACTCTCTGCGTGCTGTCGGTGCCGGATTTTCCGCTCTTGTTGTCAACTTTGACTACACTATGTGTGCCAGGAACTGCTCTCTGGCTATCCCGATGATAGAAGCAAAGAAGTTTGACGAAGATCAAAGAACCGAGATCGTATCGTTCTCTGATGCGGTTGAGTTCAATTCTCCTATAGCAAGTGACGCAATGAGATCTATTGAAAAAGACCTCATTGCTCTGGACAGCGAGTTTATCAATCCTCAGCACAATTATGTGATGATGCTCAGCTCCATGATGACCACCATCCTTGTCAAGATATACAGAAATCTCGCACAGGCACGCTCCAGCATCAGCACATCAATGCTGGTCACGGGTGTAATCGACTACATACAGAAAAACTACGCATCCGACATATCCAACACCTCTATCGGTGCACAGTTCAATTATCACCCCAACTACATCAACCGTTCGATGCTCAACAGCACAGGTCAGTCACTGCATCAATACGTCATCAGCGTGCGGGTGCTTCATGCTCTGGAGCTCATTCAGACTACGGATATGTCTATCACCGAAATTGCAAAAGCAGTCGGATTTAAATCAATAAAGCACTTTTCTCAATCTTTCAAAAAAATATACGGTTTCTCTCCTACTCACTTCAAGTCAAGAGGCTAAGGTGTGCGTACACCGCGGCATCCTTCCATATTACTGACAGCTTTTTTCAAAGCGGTACAGAGAAACGAAAATACACTTTGCTATATAAAAGTATCGGAGGCACGCCTGCGTAATATGCAGGCATGCCTCCGTGTTTTTTTATTCTTTTATCCTAAAAGCTGTTATTTTGCACACAAAAGCTCGAGGATATATCCCTTGAGATATTCATTTCCCGGGCGGCTGATCACCTCAGCAGCCTTCACATGGCATGGGGTGTTCTTTGTAAGTATTCTGTCCAGTATGACGCTTTCGTTTACCGATATACATGCTCCGGCTAAGACCGCATCGCGAGCATAACTGACTATCTCATTCTCGGGGAAAACTCCGCCTGTAAGCACACTTACCTCAGCACAACCTCCTGCTTCTACCGTGACAGGGGCACATTTGACTGTTTTTGTCATGCTGTCATACTCAAACGACAGCGGTATGATGCTATCAGAAACCGAAAGAGTCACGGCAACAGGCTTGTCAAAAGCAACAAACGATATATGATATGTTCTCCACTCGGGAATATATCCGCACGGTTCTGCTGCCTCGATCCGCAAGTGCGAATGCTCGCCGTACTCAAGCGTATACACGGTTTCGCTTGCCTCGCACTCAGCTCCCGGGCGGTCGTTGTCTTCTATCAAAGTAAAGCTGCCGCTGTCACCTCCAAAGACCTTCAGCTCGATCGCTGACGGAATCTGCGTTGTATTTCCGTTCTGTCTTGCCAATGGGATGATACTTCCCGCACGGGCAAACACCGGCATACTTCCCAGATGTCTGTACACGTCAAGAGAGCGTCCTCCTGTATATATTCTTCCGGTGAAAAAGTCTATCCACACACCGTCAGGCATCCATAATGTCGTTTTTGCAAGGTGACTGTCCGAGTCACGCTTTGATGTAATGGGAGAGACCAACAGATCATCGCCGAAGTAATACTCATTTCTGTACCTATAAGCATCGGCATTTTTCGGATGCTTGAAATAAACAGGACGTATGAGCGGTATTCCCTCTGTATGGTTTTTATAGTGGTTTGTGTAAATATACGGGATCAAAGCATGTCGAAGCCGCAAAAACTCACTCGCTATCTTCTCAGCCTCGGGACCGTAGTTCCACGGTTCTTTTGAAATATACATAGAAGGCGAGGAGTGCAGACGGTTGATCGGGGAGAACACCCCGAGCTGTACCCAGCGTGTATACAGCTCTGAATCGTGATACCCCTGATAATGGCCGCCTATATCATGGCTCCACATAGAAAAACCGAGATTGCTTGCCATAGCCGTAAAATAAGGCTGAAAGTCGAGGCTTTCCCATGTTATATGAGTATCACCCGAAAAGCCCAAAGGATATCTGTGCGAGCCAAGTCCTGCATAACGAGAGAAAAGAAGCGGCCGTTTGCCGTCACGTGCGTTGTCTGTGTAGTGGCAGTGGTTGAGCATCCACAGTACGTCATACCCCGGTATCCGCATGCCTCCCTGCTGTTGCCAGTCTATCCACCAAAAATCCACCCCATCCCTTTCCATAGGATCAAGCACGGTATCAAAATACGCCTCCATAAAATCCCTCGAGGATGCGTCAAACTCTATCGGCTGTTCCTTTGCAGGATCAAGCCCCAGTCTCCGACACATCGCTGGATATACATCCTCAAAAGCACGTATTCCGTCTCTGGGGTGTAGATTGAGCGAAGCGGCAAGGCCTCTGTCATGCAAGTCTGACAGAAACTTCTCAGGATCACAGAACAGCTCACGGTTCCATGTATATCCTGTCCATCCTGAGCCGAACCGTACAGGGTCCGGGGTGGCAGTAATATGCCAGTCCATGTCGATCACGGCAACAGAGAAAGGAATGTCCTTTTCCCTGAAGCGGTCCATGAGCGATATATATTCATCAGCTGAATACTTGTGGTATCTTGACCACCAGTTTCCAAGTGCATATCTGGGGATAAGTGGAATAGGCGATGTAAGCCTGTAATAATCACGAATAGCCCCCTCATAGTCCTGAAAATACCCGAAAAAGTAAATATCGCATCTACCCTTGCCTGACGGAACAGGCCACCCATCATCACCTATTATTAGAGTGTCCGAGTCATCTATGGTAGCGATGCCTGTGTTTCTGTTTAGCACAGACGGACCGAGCGGTATCTCTCCGTTCACTCCGTCAAGGGTACGTACCGTGCCCGGCATTGTATTCGGCTTTTGACCGAAAAGCCAGTTTTTTGTTCCGTCTACCGATATCTGCAGTCCATGCTCAGAAAACTTCTGTCTGTCATAGCTTAGGTGCAGATGTTTTGTCCTGATGTGGAGCATTCCGTTCTCGTCATACACCTCATATTCGGGCGTATCAAAGGATCTGTTGAAAGCGAGCCGCGTCGCCCTATCCTCAAACTCACCGTCCTCACTGTATTCAAGACGCAGCATTCTGTCGGTCAGCACGGTAATACGGTACTTCTCAGCCGCAACAACAAAACGCTCATCTGCCTTCGGTCGGATATCAAACATGGAAAGATCGTATATTGACATAGTTATCTCCGTCCTTTCTTTTATGCTTTCTATGTTCATATTATGACATTAAACATGGCTGTTGTAAATAATCATTTTGTTTGTTTTTTATATCATTATTTTGGATGTTTGAAATATACAAAAATTCGGCTGCTGTCACGGTGTAATGCGGCTGTATTTTGCCTTTCTGAAGAAACTGAGCACTTTCCCTTGAAAGCAGAAGGAAGTTGCATATAAATCAAAAAGGCATCCTATCTGACTTATATCGCGAGAGAATGCCTTTTTTTATTAGGTTTTTTTCTTTTTCTTTCTCAGTATCGCATAGATAACAACCGCCGCTACTGCAGCCGCACATATAACACCTACGGCTATAATACCGCCGGCAGAGCTCTCTGTGGGCTGCTCTGTATCAAATACAGTGTCACTGACGCCGTCCGTGTCTGTCTCTGATGCAGACGGCAATTCTGACGATGTTTGTTCTTGCTCATTTGCAGTCTGATCATCAATTTGATCTGTAGTTTGCTGTGAACTTTCACCGCTGCCGGTGTCACGTACATCTGTATCCCTGTCAGTTACGGCCGATGTATCTTTTGCCGTGCTATCTGTCCATTGTCCCTCGGTATCCTCTGCTGTATCTCTGTCAGTAACAGGTCTTTGACTATCGGCGTCAGTAACAGCAGCATTCCCCGTACCCGGTACTCTGTCGGTAGTCTGTCCTATCTCGGTTGTCTCAGCGAAGGTATGCTCGGGTACATTTGTAGCGGGTGTATGCCCGGTCGAGGTCTCAGGAGCAACAGCAGGCGGTGTGGTGCTTGCCACGGTATCCGAAAGGCGGACTCTGTGCCAGGTTTCCATTTTGCTCTCTGTAAGCCCATTAAAGCCGTCCCATGTGTATGTCTCGCCTCCGTCATTGTTGTACATCTTCATAAACACATAAAGAGTGTCAACATCCCCAAACAGATTTCTGTCCATCGCAAGCTCTATGACGCATCCCTCGTCGATATCCGTGTTTACCGAACAGGTCCCATACACACGCACTTGCCCTCTCCATTGGCTCTGCGGCAATACTACCGTTTTTTTGCCCTCTATTCTCGCTACCTCGTCAACTGCTTTGGGTGTGCCCTTTATTCTGTACTTTACGGAAGATCCGTCGCTGACAAAGAAGTAAAAGTAGTCCTTATCTGTGAGGGTGTTGTCTATATGCTCGAACAGAAGATACAGATCATCTTCATCATGGGCAACTCTCATTGAAGTCTGTGCCTGAGAAATACTTCCGACAAACAGTGCGTCTGTATTGTCATACCAATCCGAAGTATCGCCGTCTACATTCATCGTGGCGGTCTTTGCATCTATACGGTGGTTGAGTACCATGTGCGATATTCCGAGCCCCCGCGAAGCGAGATTGTGTACTACGCCTTTCTCTACTATAGTATCGCCGGAGCTTGCCAGCAGTGTATGACTGTCAGCTACAAAAAGATCTCCCCACATTGCGACCTTCTGAGAGGGAAAAGGATTGAAGCTTCTGGTAAGATAAAACTCCTCTGCCGTCTCGTTTCCTATATATACCTTTTGCTTTAAGCCTGAGAAGTTCGACAGTATGACCTCACCCGAAGGAAACTGCACTATATAAGGAGCAGCTCCGGTCACAAGCATATCATCACGGTCCTCGGGACCGTATTCGTTTTCCTCCAATGTCCGTGCAAAAAAGTCATGCGATCGAATAATAGACGTGGAATGTCCGCTCTCATCAGGTCGAAGGCTCTCTGCTGACATTACGATCGTCTTTTGGTCGTGTAACAGGATCGCGACAGGCATCTGATCTGTCAGTATCTGAATGCCGTTGTACTCAAATATCTGCTGCTGAGCTATGCGTTTTGCGACATACGGATACTCAAGCACTATCGGCTCCCAGTTCCTGCCGTGATCGCTGGAGGTAAGCATAGCTACTCCGCTCGACACCTTGTTTCCCATTTTTGTTCCGTATATCGCATCCTTTGGTGCCGAATGGGTAAAATACATCTGCACAGTACCGTCGGGCAGTTCAAGAAAGCTCGGCTCCCAGCAACGCCCATGATACACCACCTGTGGCTCTGACCAGCTATCTCCAAGGTCGGTGGAATACTTTGTGACAATGCCCTTTTCAGTCATGAGCCATCTGCTCGGTGCAGCAGAGGTAGGCGTCTTTCTCGAAGCGTGGAATATTGCCGCCACCACCAAAGTACCGTCGGACAACTCAAGTGCGTCACAGGTAGCATAATATCTCGTATATGTATTGTTATAGGTAGGGTGAGACTCAAACAGAAGCGTAGGCTCGTCCCACTCCAAACCGTCACGGGAACGTGTATAGAACACATTCGGTCCCCATCTGCCATCCTGAAAGAACAGTAGGTACTCACCGTTTGAGAGAAGCTTGAGTCTGGGATACCACAAATTCCCCTCAGAGATAAATTCGCCGTTATCTATATGATATGTACGCCGAAGATCAACCTCCAGGGTGCTGATATTGCATTCTCCTGCGTGAGAATCAAGCTCACCGATCTCGCAGTTGAGCTCGGATATGTAATGAAGTCCCCCGTCATACGGATCGAGCGTGCAAGAGCCATAAGTGTCAGCGGTGCTCTCTGCTCTCGGCATCAGCATCACCGCACACAGCACTACCAACACACAAAAAAGCAATGATAGGATACTTTTTTTCATTCTTACCTCCGATACCGGGTATTTGATCGACCCGACACAATCATGCACAGCCCACCTAATTCACACGGCCTATACCGTATGCTCTCATCAAAACGATAGGGTACAAATATATTTCTATGCAAAAAGCAGACCGTTCTTTTATGTAATTTTAGCACATACTACCGCCTCAAATCAATCATAATATATAATCTTGTATAAATATCAGTAACACAACTGCATATTTTTTCAGTTATATCAGAGGAGAGCCGAACTCATATCGGCTAAACAAAACAGGAGCAGAGAACGCACACCTTCTCTGCTCCTGTATATGGTTATTTACTTCTTATCGGCGGTCTTTTTCTTTTTTATAAAGATGAGTGCCGCCGCCGCACCTGCTATAAGCACAAGTGATGCTATTATGATGATCACGCTGCCCATGTTGCCGCCGTCAGCCGGTGCAATAGTTGTATCCGGTACGGTATCCTGCATAGTATCTGTATCTACGCTTCCGTCTTGCGGCTTGTTTGTTTGCTGTCCGCTCTCACCAAAGAGTGATATCTTGGATGAAAGAGGCAGAGGGTTCTTTGTGACGGATACGGTCTCGCTTGCCGTTGCGGCTACGCCTGAACCGAAGTGAAGATTGCCCTGCTCATCGAAGGTATACTCCTCTACATGAACATATCTTCCTCCGACACGTCCCGATGCCTTGTAGCCGTGATATACAAAGTAGTTGGTCAGGCCGTCCGCTGACTGAACGAACGCCGCGTGTCCGGGTCCGAACACATCTGTTTTGTTCGCTACGAATATCGGAGCTTTTGACTTTTCCCAGTTGTTGATATCGCAGGGATCTCCGCCCTTGAACTTCAGTGAAGCAAGTGCATAGTGATCGGTCCAATATCCCGATACCGAATAGATGCAATATACAGATCCACCGGGTCCGTACAGTGCTGTCGCTCCCTCAACTACCTCGGGGAGGTTTGTCTCCTTGTTATAAGACGCACCGTGTTTTTCCCAGCTCTCGGTAGGCCAGCAGAATACTGCTGCAGTATCCAGCTTGATCTCATAGGGAGAGGTCAGCTCTGCTATATTGAGGCTCTGCTGTGTCTTTTCCTTTTCTATCTTTGCTCCTGTCCATGTGAGGTAGGTCTTTCCCTCAATACGGAAGACAGAAGGACCTATGCACCAAGCGGTCTCATCCGCACTCAACTTCATCAATGTAGCCTTGTTGAGTTTCTTTGTATCGGGAGCCATATATGAGCCCTGGGGGTCGGATGTAACAGATCTGAGAACATAACAGCGTCTGGTGTTGATCTGGTCATCCTCTTTTGTTCCGTTCGGAATGCATGCTACGTATAGATACCAGCCCTCATTCTCCGCACCAAACTCTGACGCTGAGAAGTAGTGAAGCTCAGGCGACCAAATGCTCGCAAGTCCGCTTTCCTCATTTGCGGTCCATACCGCAACAGGCTCAGCGTCGCCGAGATCTGCTACTGTTGCCGCTTTTGAAACGCATACCGAGCTTCCTCTGACAAGTGCCATGTAATAAAAACCGTCGTGGTAGATCACCCACGGGTCAGCTCCGGAACAGAGAGGGTTTTTCACCTCGATGGTTCCTTCGGGATTAGCCGAATAGCTGACGCCCTGACCGAACACTCGCTTGGAGTCTGAAGTGCCGCGGATGTTTGCCGCACCCTTGATATCGGTCACGCTGTCAAGATCCGCATGATTGATATAGCAGGTGTATGTTCCGTTAAACGAGCAGCTCGTATCCATACGCGAGGCGTTTACCTTGCCCATGATCCTGCCGCCGTTGAGATAAATGTCGATATTGCCTTCTGCCTTTGTGTTGTTTACTGTATCGCAGTTGATACCGAAAACACCGTGTCTGACAGTACCGCCGTTGATCTCTACCTTTACGTTTCCGTTTACCGTTTCAAAACCTGTACCTGTAACATATCCGACGATGTTTCCGCCATTGATGACAACCGAAATGTCTCCGAGAACAAATGTACCCGAATTTCTGTTTCCTCCGACTACTCTGTGCCATGTACCGCCCGATACGGTCACATTCGCCGCATTGATCGTACCTGTCTTGTCGTTGATACCTCCGAAGATATACGGATATACTCCATCCTTTGAGTCAATAACGCAGGATACTCCCTCACCGAAGCTGAGAGGATAGCCATTTCCGAAAAACAGTCTTGTCTTTCCGTCAGAAGAAATAACTATATCGTCAAAGAGCACCGGCCCTGAAATGATATACTTGTTGCCGAGGATGAACTTCGCATCTGCGGTACGTCTGTAGTCGACACCGGCATATCTGGAAGTTATCTTGACAGTTCCCTTGTGCTCGGGTTCCTTATATTCATCAACACCGATAGGTCCGCAGACTACTACGGTGCCGTTTCCTTCTCCGAGAAGCTTGATAGCAGAATCAATAGACTCTACAGCATTTTCGGGAGAAGATCCGTCCTTTTTGCCTGCTCCTCCAAGCTTTGCAAATACAACGGTCTCTTTGGTGGTTTCGCTAAAGCCCTGAAGCTTTGAAAGCATAGCATCGGTTGCTTTTCCTACAGATACGGTAAAGCCCTCGCCCGACACACCGCTGACGCCGCTGATATCCCCTCCGAGAAGTGTAAGCTCATATCTGCCTGCTGCTTTTGACGTAATACCGTCGGATACAGCAGCTATCCTGCCGCCGATCTTTCCGCCTGAAACTTCAACTATAGCAGTGCCGCTTACCTTAGCTTCGCCTGTGCCGTATATACCGTAGATACCATCAGTTACTTCACCCTTGAGAATCGAAGCAACAGCCGAGCCGGAGATATCGTTTCCTGTGCTGACTGCGAGCAGTTTTACCTTTGCTCCCTCGACTGATACAAGAGTGCCCGATACTGATGCCGCTCCCTTGCCGTTGATACTGCCGGCACTTGCTATATTATAGCTTCCTCCGGCAAGAACTGCCTGACCGCCGCTCGAGCTATCGCCCGAAGGAGAGGATGCAGACACGTTCAGCTCTCCGTTACCTTGTACGCTCTCGGACAGGATAAGCACGCATCCGTTCGCAAACAAGGTACCTGTACCTGCGAGAGATATATTCTCAAAGGTAACATTGCTGGACACTGCAAGTGTCCCTGACACCGTCAGCGTCGCCTGTGCCCTGTAATCTTCATTGTTATGTACAGAGCTTATCACAACGTCCTTCTTTGCTGCCGAGAGAACAACGTCTCCCGAAACCTGAGTGTTTCCGCAGACGATGACTTTTCCTCCGTTGCTCTCAACCACCTTGAATGCTTTTTCAAGAGTAGCATAAGCATCCGCCTTTGAAGTTCCACCGTTTGTGTCTTTGCCGTCTGTCGAAACATAAACGTCACGCACAAATCCCTCGCATACTGCTACAAGCTGTGCCGGGACGTCCAGAGTCGCCGCACCGGCTACTCCGTTTGAGCCGATAGGTTTGAAGCTGATCTTCGCTGCGTCGGATATCTCAAGATGATAGTCTCCGTTGTACTTTGCGTTTGAGTCCTGGCATACATCAAACCTGCCGTTGCCCTTCGCATTTCCCGACAGATTTGCACAAGTACCGCCTAAAAGCTTGACATTGATGTTTCCGCTGTAAACAGGAGCCTTTCCTCCTGTGCCGAGTCTGCCTATTACAAACAGTCCTCCCCATATCTCGCCGCTCTTCATTGTGAAGTTGATATCACCTGTAACAGAGTTCATACCCGATATGGAGTTTTGGTTCTTGGAAATATCGGTCTCGGTGGTCTTGAAAGTTGCTCCGTCGATAATAATGTTGATATCACCCGAAATGGTACCGGTCGGAGAGCTGCCCGTCGCCCTTCTGTTTCCTCCGAAAAAGCTGACCCAACGGCCGCTTCTGATCTCGATCGTGTAGTCTTCGGTCAGATTGCCCGCGTCTGCTTGATCTGTTGTTTTGAGGTTTGCTCCTCCGACGATATAGCTGTCAGAGTCGTTTTTGATATTATCACCAAAAGTAACATTGTGGCCGTTACATACTATAATTGGAGTGCTGGAGCCCTTGAAACGGATATTCTCTATCACAAAATCCGAGTTGAGCGTTAGTGTGCCGGAATATGACACTACTCCTGCGGCACCCTTTGCATCTTTCATCTCAGAGGTAAGCGTATACTTCCCCTCTGATTTCGGCATGGAGTAGTCCTTTTCAATAGTGTAGGATGAACCTACAAACACTATCTTTCCGCCTGAAGGCATAAGGGCAAACGCACGGTCAAGCGTGCTTACTGCCTTTGCCGCACTAGAGCCGTCATTTGCATCATTTCCCGAGGTGCCTACGTATACCGTCGAGGGAGCCGCAAATACGTGCAGCATCGCCACGGTACATACCAGCACCGTCAAAAGAAGTATCAGAGTCAGCCTTGTCTTCTTCATAGTTTCTCCTTTTTTCTGTGTGTTGTGGTAAAGCCAAAACGGTTTGTCCTTTATTTATCATACCATATCCGATCTGCTTTGTCACCATAATTTTTCAAAGTCGAAAAAATGTATAAAAAAGCAACAATACTATGTAAGGTTATTGGCGGATATGTTCATGATACCTTTTATATAATAATAACAAACAATTATATTTCACTTAAAGGCTTCTGTACGGTTAAGTTTATTTTTCGGAAATAATGTTACAGATAACTGCTACTTTCCGAGCAGGTTTGCTCATTATTTTGGACATGACGGTTCAAATACTATGGGCGGCATCTTCTGTATACGAAGTGCCGCCCATGATCTGTTATAAAAAAGCTATATTGCCAAAAAGATATCAGAAATCAATACCGTCTGTGCCGTCTGTGTCTTTGCTGTCAGAGTCATCACGCTCGCTTCTGTCATAGTCATCTTCAGCGTCGCTGTCATGATCACGCATACGGCGTGACTCTGCATGCTCTCTTTGTGCCGCTTCCTCCGCCTCTATCTTGCGGCGGCGTTCATTTTCCTCACGGCTGATGCGGTCACGCTCTGCTGTCATCGCCTCGAGCTCCTCTACAGTAGGCTCTCCCTCCATAACAGCTCTGAACTGAGCATCGTCCATAGTCTCGTTTTTAACCAAGAACTTGGCTATGAAATGGAGCTTTTCAATATTGTCGCGAAGCAACTGTACAGATCTCTGGTATGCTCCCTTGACAATGCTCTTGACCTCTGCATCTATCTTCGCCGCGGTCTCCTCGGAATAGTTTCTCTCATTTGAGAAGTCACGGCCGAGGAACACCTCGTCTCCGCTATGCTCCGAACCGTAAAGCACCGGTCCCAACTCATCCGACATTCCGAGTCTGGTGACCATCTTGCGGGCGATACCTGTAGCCCTCTCGATGTCATTCGACGCTCCTCCCGAAACATCCTCGAATATGATCGCCTCAGCAGCTCTGCCTCCGAGAAGCATGGATATCTCCTCTATCATTCCCTGTTTGTATACGCTGTACTTATCCTCCTGAGGGGGAGTGAGCGTATATCCGAGGGCTCTGCCGCTGGGGATGATGGAGATAAGTCTGACAGGATCCTGAGTAGGAAGCAGATGTGCGATTATCGCATGGCCTGCCTCGTGGTATGCAGTCTTAAGTTTTTCTGAATCTTTGATCTTATATGACTTTTTCGGTGTTCCGACAACTATCTTGAGACTTGCCTCTTCTATATCGTTCATACCGATGAGCAGTTTTCTCTTTCTGGCGGCGATCAGTGCAGCCTCGTTGAGCAGGTTTGCAAGATCCGCTCCTGTAAAGCCCACCGTCGTCTGTGCTATCCTCTTGAAATCCACTCCGTTTTCAAATGGTTTGCCCTTTGCATGGACCTTGAGAATTTCTTCTCTGCCTCGGATATCCGGATATCCTACGGTGATCTGTCTGTCAAATCTGCCGGGTCTGAGCAATGCCGGATCAAGAATATCAGGGCGGTTGGTAGCTGCCATTACAATGACGCTCTCGCGACCGTCAAAGCCGTCCATTTCGACCAGGAGCTGGTTTAGCGTTTGCTCACGCTCGTCATGTCCGCCTCCGAGTCCGGCACCTCTGTGCCGTCCTACAGCATCTATCTCATCTATGAATACTATTGCCGCGGGATTTCTGCGTGCAGTCTCGAACAGGTCACGCACACGCGACGCTCCCACACCGACATACATCTCGACAAAGTCCGAGCCGGATATCGAATAGAAGGGAACGCCCGCCTCTCCTGCTACTGCTTTTGCAAGAAGGGTCTTTCCTGTTCCGGGAGGGCCCATGAGAAGTACGCCCTTAGGGATCTTTGCTCCCAGCTTTCTGTATCTCTCGGGATCACGCAAAAAGTCCACGACCTCCTCGAGGTCCTGTTTTTCCTCGTCGCATCCCGCTACATCGCTGAATCTGACCTTTACCTTGTCTCCGACAGAGACCTTTGCCCTTGCTCTGCCAAAGGAGTTCATCTTTCCTCCCTTGCCTGTAGCCTGATTCATCATAAATATCCAAAATCCGATAAACAGTATGAATATTACAACATAGGGAAGAAACTCGACCCACCAAGGTATCTGAGTGGGCTCTTTGAGATTATACTCTACGGTATTCTCGGGATTGTTGAGTATGAGCGGGACGAATATCTCGTCTCGAAACAGCTCATAGTCAAGCAAGCGTGCCTTTATCTCCGTCTCCTTGTCTTCTATCATAACGACCATCTTGAGATTTGCGTCCTGATCAAGCTCAAAGCTCTTGACCTGGCCGTTCTCAAAATATCCGAAAATGTCCTGCGTCGTAATTTTTTCTTTCGTGCTGTCGGTGCTGAGCAGCTGTGTTGCAACCACAAGCACTACAGCGATCATTACCACGTAAAGTATGACGGTTTTGAAATTGCTTTTTCTCATCAGGTGTTGATTATGTCCTTTCTCGTATATTTGTCATTATATTACTCAGTATATACAAAATACAAATGCTCGCCCCGGTCAGGCTCTCCGTCTCTTGTCCTGACAGAGGGTATCCATACTATCTCTCCGTCACGTTCGACTACAGCTATCTTTTGCCGCTGATGCATCGGTATCTTTTGATCCGAGAAGAGCTTCTTTAGCTTATGACTGTGACCGCCTGAGAAGATATGATCTCCCTCACGTCGGCTGCGTGCGATAAATACATTGCTTATTGTATCACCACTTAATGATTGTTGTATAAATAAATTGTAAACATTTTGTGTTTTGATCCTCTGCACCTCGTCCTTGTCGGAGCTGACATATATCCTCCCACCCGTCGGCAGAATATTTTCACCCTCATGCAGCGGTACACTCCACTCAAGCTTCTTTTCCGTGCAGTCTCTGCGATCATGCTCGACTGTCAGATAACCCTGTGTGCATCTGAGCCTCTTTTTTCCTATTAAAGACAACGAAAAATCTCCGCCACGCTCTATCAGACCCATAGCCGAGCGTATATGAGTGTATTCATATCCTGCTTCTGCATCCTCAAGATATCTGCACAGTACCCTCGACCTCAATGCCGCGGCAAGAGACAAAAGATCTGCTGTGGAAAGTTTCCCGTCGCCTGAGTCTGTAAATGATCTGTACCACGTCTCAGCCGTATGATCAAGATACTCCGCATCGCTACGCACAGCTTCGGTAAGTCTGAGCACCGCACTCTCAAGCGAAGGATTGATCTCTCTGAGCTGCGGCAGGACCTTGTGCCTGATGCGGTTTCTGGTATACACACACTCGGCGTTTGTAGCATCGGTGACATACTTTATTCCAAGCTTCGAGCAATATCCGAGTACCTGCTCTTTTGAAATTGTCAATATCGGACGGATCACATATCCGTCACGCACAGGCGGTATTCCGCATACTCCGGAGATCGCGGTGCCGCGTGTGAGATTGAATATGACTGTCTCTGCATTGTCGGTTGCGTTGTGTGCGGTAGCTATCCTCACGCACGCATCGGAAAACTGCTCGGATATGCGGTCTCTGATCTCCGAGAAAAAGCTGTAACGGATATCCCTCGCACATTCCTCGCATGAGCGGGACTGCTCTTTTGCTTTCTTCAAAACATCGACCCTAAGCGAGTAAAACGGTATTTTCAGTCTCTCGCATTCACTGCGGCAAAAAGCCTCGTCCGAATCCGCATCAGCTCCTCTGAGCATGTGGTTGACGTGTGCTGCATAAAGCCGCAATCCTCTCTCTGCCGCTATATGCGACATGGCATACAGAAGCAGCGACGAGTCAGCTCCTCCCGAATAACCCACGATAATATCCGTGCACTCAAGCATACCGTATGTGTCAGAGTGCTTTGATACTTCTCTTAACAATTGTATGTGTGATCTGTTCATCTTATTTCATTTTAGCCAAAAAAGCCGCCGTCCGCTACAATTCCTCCCTGTCCGTATCAATGGTACGGAACTTTGTATACTGCGGTATCCATCCCATCTTGACGGTCTTGGTAGCTCCGTGACGGTTTTTTGCTACTATTACCTCGACAATATTCTGCTCAGCCTCCTCGGGCTTGTCTAATGCGTAATAATCGTCTCGGTACAAGAAGATGATAACATCAGCATCCTGCTCGATCGAGCCTGATTCTCGAAGGTCGCTTATCATAGGGCGTTTGCCTCCCGCACCTGCTCTGGACTCAGGATTTCGCGAGAGCTGTGCACAGCAGATTATCGGCACGCCGAGTTCCTTTCCCATGATCTTGAGATTTCTGGAGATGTCTCCGACCTCTGCTGTACGGTTGTCTGTTTTTTTGTCACTCTGCATAAGCTGCAGATAGTCGATTATTACAAGTCCCAGGTTTTTGACTCTGCGGAGCTTGCTCTTCATCTGAGTGATGGTCAGTCCGGTAGAGTCGTCAATATATATCTGAGTCCCCGAAAGCTCAGTGACAGCATGGGCAAGCTTCTGCCAGTCTTCGTCCTCGATCTTTCCGCTTCTCAGAGCATAGCTGTCCACCATAGCCTCGCTCGAGAGCATTCTGGATGCAAGCTGCTCTGCCGACATCTCAAGCGAAAAGACACACACCTTCTTTCCCGTCTGACGGGCAACATTGGTGGCAATGTTCATAGTAAAGGAGGTCTTTCCCATTCCGGGACGGGCTCCGACTATGATCATATCACCTTTTCCCATTCCGACAAGCACATTGTCAAGCCCGGAAAATCCGGTAGGTGTACCGTGTGCCGCCTCCTTGTCGGTAACAAGCAGCTCAAGATCGTCATAGACCTTGACCAATACATCGTGAATATGCCTGAACTGCTTTGTATCTCTGTTCTGGGCAAGCTCGAATATCTTCTGCTCGGCATTTCCGAGAAGAGAGTCGACCGCCCCCTGCTCCGAATACGCACTTTCGCTGATATCATCACAGGCAAGAATGAGCTTTCTCAGGGTACTTTTGTCCTTTACGATCTTGGCGTAATCTTTGGCATTTGCGGCGGTAGGCACTACCTCAGCGATAAGCCTGATATACTGCGTTCCTCCGCTCTTGTCATATATGCCCTCCTCCTCAAGCATGCTGATGAGTGTCACGACATCTATCTCGCGGCTCTTGACAAACAGCTGACGCATAGCCGCAAAAATGCTCCTGTGCTCCTCAAGATAAAAGTCATCCTCACTGATAATGCCCGTGATCTCAGTGATACATTCGGGATCTATCAGGACGCTTCCGAGCACAGACTGCTCTGCCTCAAGGGCAAAGGGCAGTTTTCTCTGCAGATCTTCCATTTTTCATTCTCCGTTTCTGCCGTCGGAACAGTACGGCAGGATTATTTGTCTGTGATGACGACGTTGATCTTTCCTATAATGTCGGTGTAGAGCTTTACCGCTACAGAATAAGTACCAAAGGCTCTGATAGGATCAGAGAGCTCGATCTTTCTCTTGTCTATTATTATCTTGTGCTGATCCTCAAGCGTCTGGGCTATCTCCTTCGACGTGACAGAACCGTAAAGTCTGCCGTCAGCTCCTGCTGTCGCGGTTATCTTGACGCTGACTTTCTCGAGCTGTGCTTTTGTCTCGTTTGCAGCCTGCTTTTCCACCTCTATTTTGTGAAGGCGGGATGCTTCCTTGTTCTTGAGATCGTTCATTGCCGCAGCATCTGCCACAACAGCGAGGCCCTTGGGAAGCAGAAAGTTTCGTGCATATCCATCGGATACGTTGATCGCCTGACCCTTCTTTCCCTGTCCTTTTACATCCTGTGTCAAAATTACCTTCATCTTGTTCTCCTCCTTAATACTATATGACGATTGCTGTTTAATTCTTTTATTTTATGCTGTAGCCGCAAAGCATGCAGGGTCATTTCTGCTGTTTTGGGGCTTCTTCATTCTCTTTGACCTCGGCTATGGCAGCTTTCAGCATTTCTGTGCACTGCAAAAGAGGTGCATTCACAACTCCCCCTGCACGGTCAAAGCTGCCGCCGCCGCCCAGCTTCTTCATTACCAGCTCTACGTTCAGAGTTCCGGCACTTCTCGCTGAGAAGGAAACAGGTCCCTCTGCCTCTCCGCAGAGTACAAACGCCGCCTCGACCTCCTTCGCCCTGACAAAGCTGTCAGCCACCCGTGCACGGGTCTTCGGGTCTGTCTGCTCACCTGTGCTGTCATAAGAGATGATGGCAATATCCCCGCCGAATATCTCTACTCGCTCTGCTATCTTGGACTCAAGCTCAAGCTCTTTTACCGAAATATCAAAAAATCTCTTTACCGTATCGACATCCGCTCCCTTGTCTCTCAGAAACAAAGCCGCAGAGAAGGTACGCGTGCCTGTGCTCTTTCTGAAATTGTCCGTATCCAGGTATATACCGGAGAGCATCATTGTCGCTTCCTCTCTCATAATGGCACCGCCCGGAAGATCGAGCAGCTCTAACATCTCCGACACAAGCTCGGATGCTGATGAGGCTGACGTATCTATATACTCAAGCTCAATATCTTTATCAAACTCGGCATACTTTCTGTGGTGGTCGATTATCACCGCACCGGGAGCCGCCGCGAACAGCTGTGCACTCTCCATCTTTTCTGTATTTGAAACATCCACGCATACAAGAAGTGTGCCTGTGGTGTTCTTGTCCATTGCGGCATCCGGAGATATGAACGCATCTCTGTACGCCTGTCCCGTTTTCATCCTGTCAAGCATGCCTACAGCCTCTGAGATGTTGTAGTAGGATCCCGGATTTGATACGATATACGCCTCCACCCTCAGCTCACGGCACAGACAGTATACACCCATCTGAGCACCGATACAGTCAAAGTCGGGAGACGAATGACCCATGATGAGTACATTGTCCGCATCCTTTATCAACTGCTCGAGCTGCTTTGCATTATATCTGGCACGGTTCTTGGCTCTTTTGGGCTGAGCTTTTACATTTCCTCCGAAGTAGACTATATCTCCGTCGGTCTTGACAGCGGCTGTCGCACCGCCGCGGTTGACCGCCATCTCAAATGCAGACAGGGAGCTCTCGTGTCTGGACTCAATGCCGCCATCTGTTATGTTCGATGATCCAAGTGAAAACGACAGCGATACCCCGCTCTCCGTCTTTATCTCCGATACAGGCAAAAGCAACGAAGAAAATCCCTCTGCCATGAGAGAACCGAGCGTTCCCTCTGTCATGACGGCGAGGTATTTCCAGCTGTCATGCTCGCAGATAATGATCCCTCGCTCCTCTCCCCATCTCTTGACAAGGGTATCAAAAGCATCCAGGGCACTCTTGTTTCTCGAACCGACGGTACCGTTTGACAGGTCTGAGATGTTGTCAAGCTCAATATACGCGAGCACCGTGCGTGCTTGTTCATACTTCTGTCTGAGCATTCGTCTCTCCGTGTGATCCTCGAATATCAGAATAGAATTCCCGCTTGCACCGAGCCCTGTTGAAGTAACGTCAAATACCCTGTCTCCGTACTCGCAGGAAAATTTTCCTCCGTCACGGTCAAAGAATATATGTGCATCCCCGGCAGGAAAACGGAAAAGATCGTAGATACTGATCCTCATGCGGCGTTCTCCCGAAAGGAAAGCCTCGCGGAAGGCATCATTTGCGGTAGTGATCTCACCCTGTGAATTTATAACACAGAGCTGCAGATGCATCTTTCCGAAAAACAAAGATGCTATATTGTAAAGCTCCGTTTTCTCTCCTCTTTTCACCTTGTGTGAAAACAACTGTGAACGTATCACAGCCCCCACCAGCATAAAGAGCATGTACGCCCCGAGCACGAACACTCCGAGATAAAAGCCTCTGCCGCCTGATGCGGCTGAACCGAACAGATATACGCCTATCGCCACGGCAGAAACACACAGAGTATATACAAGCTCAAAGAGGAGTGCTTTCTTTTCAGACCTGTACATTTTTGCAGTCATAGTTATCTCCTCCTTACCGATCCGGGCCTTTATCTTTGCCCGAGCTGTCGATCTTTTTCATTCTATAGAGAAATACCGTCCGATACGCACCGATATAAGCAAGTGTCATGATGCACAAACTCGGAATCAGCACAAACAAAGCCGCCAAAGCAATGTAATAAAACGGTCCCTTGCCGTTCTTTTTGGTCCATTCGACAAAGAACAGCACACCCGATACTGCCAGTCCCAGTTCCAGCGGAGCACTCACCGTAACTACGGCAAGCCCTATCGGCGTGAGCGGATCTGCAAAAATGGAAAGAACACTCAATATCACAAACAAGACAGATCCAATGACGCTGATGCCCCAAGCACCGACAGTATCCGAAAGTCCGAGCATCGCTCGGTGCTTCTTTGCGGCGAGCACCGTAATAAATCCGCCTATCGCACATATATTTATAAACAGCGACGGTACAGAATACAGCATCACTGACAAAAGCTCCTCGAGGGTCTTTACAAGAGCGGCGTAATACTCTGTCATCTCCCCAAGCTCCTCTGTGCCGTTTGCACGGAGATATTCAAGGGTCGCTTTCGGCTCGCGGAGTATGATCTCGCACAGGCTGCCGTAAGCACGCACAAAAGCATCAATACCGAACTCTCCGTACTTTTTATAACTGAGCACACACAGCACACACACAAGAGAAAAAGCAATACCGCACGCACTCAGACATATATTTCCGCTGAAGGTCAGGCGTTTCTTTTTGGTCGAGAAATAAACACACACAGGGCTGACAAACGCCCCAAGGCAGAGAACTGCTCTCACCGGATCCAACACAAGCACATAACCGCCAAGCACCCCTGCCGCCGCACATGCAAGTGCAAATACCGCTCTGCCCTGTACGAGCAAAGCCGAAATCAGATACCCCGCTCCCATATACAAAAACGGTATGAGCAGGCACAGTATCGCCTGCTGTGCATCGGTACGCATGCAATATACGCATATCACAAGCAACAAGGCAGCCGCAACCGAATACGCCGCCGCTCCTATGCCGCTGAGCATTCGTTTTTGCTTTTGCACTTCTGCTCCGACTGCATTATCTGTTTCTGAAAACAAACTCATCATCTATCTCCATCGCCTACAAGCAAGAACAAACCGAAAAGCCTTCACCTGCAACCTGTCTAAAAAAGCAGCTTGCCTCTCGCATTTGCCCCTATGTACGGCTGTACATCAATAATTACGTGACAGGCACCGGTCAAAACAGCCAAAGCCGCTCTGAGTGCACTTATCAATATATTATACCAAATATATTTAATATTGTAAATAGTTACAGAAGAAAAAAACAGCTCTCCGAAGCAAAGTAACGACAGAGAGGATGTTTTTTTGTATATTTTTGTTTTTGTCAGGGCTCTTTTATTGACATAAAACCGCCCTGATGCTATAATAAAAAGCGGCCAAAGTTCCACCGCCGTCCTCCAGCCTGCTCCGGCAGGTATTCTCGGAGAACTGCGGCGAGTGTGGCTTTTGGCATTTGAATTTTGCTGTTCACACATATTAAAATAGCCGCCCCGAAGGGCAGCTATAATAAGCAGCTATAATAATTATACAGTAAACTCGGAGTTCTGTGCAGCGAATGCCTCGGCATGTGCGTTTGCTTCCGCTATTGCAAGCTCCTTGTTGTATGCGTCTATTACCGCTTCCTCAAGCATAGCACGGAATGACGCATTGATGGGATGTACGATGTCTCTGTAGGTTCCGTCGGGATTCTGTCTGGACGGCATAACTGTGAAGTACTTGTCTCTGGCGTATATTACCTTTATGTCATGAAGTGCGAGCTGACCGTCGAATGTTACCGAAACGATCGCTTTCATAGGTCCTTCCTCAAAAAGCTTTCTTACTTTGATATCTGTGATCTCCATTTTTGTTCCTCCTCGGTGGACTCATGTTATAGATTTTGATGCTCCTATTATATCGCATTCAAAGCACCGAATATACAATCAAATTATAAACTTCTTTTATACAATTTGTGAATAAAAATGAAAAAATAGTTGAAAAATCGGAAAAAGAATTCTATTTTCTGTGAATTAAGGAGTAATTGCATGTCGATACAAAACACAAGATTCGGAGCTGAGGAAATAAAAAAGCTCCTCGTTGGCAAGACCAACATTTTCTTCATCGGGATAGGCGGTATCAGCATGTCCTCTCTCGCACACATTTCCCATGAGCAAGGTTACAAAGTGGGAGGATCCGACAGATCCGAGAGTGCACTGACACGCATGCTCGAGAGCGAAGGCATAGAGATACACTACTGCCATGATGAAAAGAACATAAAGGATTATGACCTTGTCGTATACACGGTAGCGATCTCCGAGGACAACCCGGAATACAAAGCGGCAAAAGCAAACTCGATCCCCACCGTCTCACGTGCCGACTACCTTGGATACATCATGGGAGGATACCGACACCGCATAGGAATTTCGGGTGCTCACGGAAAAAGCACAAGCACTTCGATGTTGGCACACACCTTTATTTTTGCGGGAGCAGATCCTACGGTAGTATCCGGAGCCGTACTTGACGAGATGGGGGGGGCTTACCGCGTAGGCGGCAGAGAGAATTTCATATTTGAGGCATGTGAATATATGGACAACTTTCTCTCGTTTTACCCCAGCATCGCTGTTGTTCTCAACGTAGAGTACGATCACAGCGACTATTTTTCCGACATTCAGCAGACCTACCGCTCGTTCTCTGCTTTTGCCTCTCTCACTTCAAAGGCGGAAAACGGCGTGTGCGTTTACAATGCAGATGACAAAAAAACATGCACCTCCGTATCCGACAGTAACGCACACCTCGTCAGCTTTGCAATACACTCGGACGCAGACTACAGAGCTGTGAATATCGAATACAGAGACGGGCATGCACACTTTGATATTCAGAAAAACAAAAAGGACACAGTACATATAGATCTGACTATCGCAGGCGAACACAACATCTACAATGCTCTGGCATCATTTGCCGTATGCGATCTGTGCGGCATTGATCCCGTTCTTGCGGCAAAGGGCATCGGGTCGTTTGGCGGATGCAAGAGAAGAATGGAATATAAGGGCAAGGTATCGGGAGCCGACCTCTACGAAGACTACGCTCATCATCCGACCGAGCTGAGAGCAAGCATCCGAAGTGCACGTGATTTTTCTCACAAGAAGGTGCTGGCGGTCTTTCAGCCTCACACATACTCACGCACAAGCGAGCTGTATGATGGGTTTGTCTCTGCTCTGAGCGAGGCAGATGAAGTGGTAATGGCCGACATCTACTCCGCCAGAGAAACGAACACCTACGGAGTATCAAGCGAACAGCTCGCACGTGACATAGGAGAAAAGGCAAGCTATATCGGCTCATTTGATAAGATCTGCGACTATGTCAAAGCTCACGCCGATGAAAGCACCGTGGTGCTCATCATGGGTGCAGGTGACATATCAAAAGTGAGCGACATGCTCACGGTATGTGAGTAGATCTCCTCTCCCATCGGGCTGCAAGCCTCCGCAGTGCTTGGCGTTAGTTCTTGCTCATGAACAGACTGAGCACAGCAGGAGAGCATCATTTTCATAAAAATCGAAAAAGCACTGCAGGGGAGCAGACTGTGCTCCCCTGCAAAAAGAAAAAATATCAAAAAACTTTTTGTTTTTCTATTGACAACTGTGTTTTTATGTTGTATAATAGTCAAGCATTTGAAAAACGCGGATGTAGTTCAATGGTAGAATCCCAGCCTTCCAAGCTGGTCGTGCGGGTTCGATTCCCGTCATCCGCTCCAAAACCAAGCCACAGCGGCTTGGTTTTTTTCTGCTCTATTCGTTCCGATCAATGCCGTTTCCGAAAAGCCGCCATCACGTATGATCATACAAATGTTTTCAGAGTGATACGGCAAAGGCAAAAGCACCTTTTTCAAAGATAAAAAGCATATTTCCCCTGCACCGTCCAGCGTCTGTCAACTCTTAATAACAAACCGACACGCAAAGACCGCGGAGTGAATTATTCCGCTGTTCGCCGTAATAAAAAGCGGTTGTTCGTCCCTTGTTTTCGGGATGAACAACCGCTTTTTTTGGTTCTGTCTCAACGAGTCAGACCAATTTATTTTATCTTAAAAGATCTTACCGGGATTGAGGATATTCTTCGGGTCGAAGACTGCCTTTATTCCTCTCATCAGCTCAAGAGTGACAGGATCCGAGCTCTCAACAAGATATGGCTTCTTTGCAAATCCGATACCGTGCTCGCCCGAGACCTTTCCTCCCATCTCATGTGCTCTTCTGTACATCTTCTTCATGCACAGAGCCATACGTCTCTCCCACTCTTCGTCAGAGAGATCGTCCTTTAGTATATAGATATGCAGGTTTCCGTCTCCTGCATGTCCGAACGACTTGATACGGATGCCTATCTCCTCCTCAAGAGAGTGACAGTACCGCACAAGCTCTGATACTCTGTTTCTCGGTACGACAACGTCTACCTCATCCATATACGTGGTACTTCCCTTGATAGCTTCAAGGAAGGAGCCGCGTGCTTTCCAGATGCTTTCGTCACGCTCCTCGGTATCAGATATAAGAACATCAAGTGCGTTGTTCTCAAGACATATCTCCGCAACGCTCTCATATACCGCCTCTATCTCAGCCTTTGAATTTCCGTCAAACTTGAGAAGCAGATACGCATCCCCCTGCTTGTCAGGGAAGGAAGTACCGAGATAAGCCTCAGAATCCCTGATTACCTCTCTCTGCATAAACTCGATAGCGGTAGGGATCGCCTTTGCCTTTATGATCTTGGGAACGGTGCCTATAGCATCCTCAAGCGATGGGAACGGAATGAGCAAAGATATAGTCTTTTTTGGCAGGGGGAGGAGTTTGAGCACACACTCGGTAATTACCGCGAGTGTTCCCTCGCTTCCCACAAGAAGGTCTTTTATATCATAGCCTGAGGAATTTTTTACTACCTTTCCTCCTGCCTTGATCACTCTGCCGTCAGGCAGGACCGCTGTCAGCTCACGAACATAGTCTCGCGTAACGCCGTACTTAACAGCTCTCATTCCTCCTGCATTGGTAGAGATGTTTCCTCCCACAGTAGCCGTCTTCTCGCCGGGATCAGGGGGATAAAACAGTCCCTTTTCCTCGACGTAAGCAGCTATCTCCATGAGCAGCATACCCGGCTCTACCGTAAGAGTAAGATTCTCCTCATCAAGCTCGATGACCTTGTTTTTCTGCGACATATCTATGAGAATGCCGCCCATTATCGGTACGCAAGATCCGACAAGTCCTGTTCCCGAGCCGCGGACGGTGACGGGAATGTTGTTGTCGTATGCGTACTTCATTATACGGCTGACCTCGTATGTATGCAGTGCCACTATGACAATATCCGGGTACGCCTCGGTACCGCCGAGCTCATCGTGGCTGTATTCCTCTTTTATATTATTCGGACCGAAAACTCTGGACTCATCGCCGATGATCGTGAGCAGTGCCTCGTAGTCCGACATGTCGGCTTTCTTATAATTCATCTGTTATCCCTCACTTTCCAATGCTATCCATAAGCTGAGGTATGATCTCGTACAGGTCGCCTACATATCCGTAGTGTGCAACCTTGAATACCGGTGCAGACTCATCCGTGTTTACTGCGATAATAACATCAGATGCGTTCATACCTGCGGTGAACTGTACTGCTCCCGATACACCGAAGGTAAGGATAAGCTTCGGTCTGACGGTTCTTCCCGACAGGCCTATTTGCTGCTTTGCATCGCACCAACCGCACTCTACCAGAGGTCGTGTACATGCAAGCTCCCCTCCGAGCTTGTCAGCAAGCCCGCGAAGCAGCTCCAGATCTTCCTTCTTCTTTACTCCTCTGCCTGCAACTACAAGCACCTCTGCACTTTCGATAGTCTTGATCACAGGCTTATCCTCTACAGAAAGCACCTCAACTCCGGAAGCAAGGTCAAGCCTGTCTGTGTCGCAGAGGACTATCTTTCCCTTTTTTGCATTTGATCTCTTCGGCGGGTCCATGACCTTGTATCTGACGGTCGCCATCTGCGGCCTTGTTCTGGGGGTCTGGATGTGTGCCATAATATTACCGCCGAACGCAGGACGTATCTGTGCAAGCTCGCCCTCCTCGTTCATCTCGAGGACGGTGCAGTCCGCTGTAAGTCCCGTGCGGAAACGTGCCGCTACTCTGGGTGCCAACTGACGTCCTACAGGTGTCGCTCCCACAAGGATGGCGTTGGGCTTTACTCTATTGATAAAATCAGCAAATATCGCCGTATACGGCTCAATGATAAAGTGCTCTACACGAGTGGTATCATACACATGTACCTCATCCACGCCCCAATGAAGAAGCTCCTCTGCTGCCGCCTGCATCTTGTATCCGATCAGGATGCAGTATACCTTCTGTCCTACTACGGCGGCAAGCTCGCGTGCCTTGCCTATCAGCTCCAGCGTAACAGGGTGCACTCCGCCTCGCGTCTGCTCGGCGTACACGCATATTCCCTCCCACTCGGAAAGATCTCTCTCCTCTCTTGCCTCCTCTACATACTCAACAGCCCCCGCGGGACCCTTCTTTACGCAAATGCGGCACATCTTGCATGCGGCGTTAGTATCGAACTTTCCGTTTTTATACTCTATCGCATTGAAGGGGCAGAGTTTGAGAAAGGACTCTACATCCTTTACCTTTTTCTCATGAAAAACCAGCTTTGGCATTTTTTCCGCCCTCCTTTTTTATATAAATTTGTGCTCTTTGAGCTTTGCGGCAATACCCGTGCTCAGCGTCTTCGAATCGCCCCGGTACAGCTCACGCTTGTCATTGACGGCAGGCGGGAATATCCTCTTTACCTGGGTGGGCGAGCCTGACAGACCGTACTTTTCCTCATTTCGGTCTGCGAGATCTGCAAATGTGATATATTTTATCGGATTATCCTTTGATGCTTTCTTCTTCAGATACGAAGGAAGTCTGGGCTGGTAGATGTCCTTGTCTACCGAGATCAGACACGGAAAATGAATAAACGACCTCTCTATCGCAGTCTGCATATCCATCGACACCGCAATTCCTCTCAACTTTACCTCATCTATCGAGATAACATTCGCTATACACGGAATGTCCAGATACTCGCTCATCTCAGGTCCTACCTGGGCGGTATCTCCGTCGGTGGTCTGTTTTCCCGTGATGATCAGATCAAAATCCCCCGCCATCTTCACTCCCTGGCTGAGCGTATATGAAGTCGCAAGAACATCCGCTCCCGCAAACTTCCTATCTGTGAGCAGATATCCTTCATCTGCACCCATCGAAAACGCCTCGCGGATGACCTCCTCAGCTGATGGAGGACCCATCGTGATGACGCTGACCTTTCCTCCGTGCTGTTCCTTGAGCCTGACGGCTGTTTCAAGTGCGTAAAGGTCATAGGGGTTCATCTTCGAATCTGCACCGTCACGCTTGAGCACTCCGGTTACCGGATCTACCTCGACCTTGTTCGAGCCCGGAACCTGCTTGATACATACGGTAATGTTCATAGCTTTTATATTTTCTCCTCTCGGCATTATTACGGATCACTGTTAGTTCCGCTGTATTTAACTATCATATTTTACCATATCAAACCGCCTTTTTCAAGTCAAAATATACAATTTTATCACTTTTGTGCAATTTTACTTTGTGCAATTTTTATCAATCTTCAAAGTAAAACAGCAAAAATCAGATCGTTATTCTTTTAACGCTTTTGTCATGGCGAAACAATAAAAAAAACCGCACAGCAAAGCGAGAGACACACACGAGTCTTCTCGCCTTGCTGTGCGGATGGACGTTTGTATTGTTAAAAATCAGACACTCTGTATCCTCTTTGCCTATACTCTGAAAGGAGGTACAGAGAGACGTGTTTTTTGTAGCTTTTGCACAGAGTCAGGAAAAAGAGGCAAAACCGAGATCCGCTAAGGTAAAGGGGGCGTTTATTTCGCCAAGATACTTTGACAGCTCAACCAGCCCCGCAGTAATCCACAGAGATGTATAATCAACGTCCTGTATCTTGTACGTATCCGAACCTGCAAAGTTATCGTAATAGATTTTCCCCTCTCTGGTATAAGTTTGCGGGTGGATCCTACCGGATATATCGAACATTGTATTTTGGTATTTAATAATCGCATAACACTCAACCCACTCACTGTAGCTGTCAGAACGGGGAATATGCAGAAAGACTATGATCGAGACATCTTCTTTTGTATACATAACAGTCAAAAGCACCTCGTCATCGACTTTATCGTGCGACAGCGTCCAACATACATTCTCATATAAACGCATAATAAAGTGACCCTTCGAATCCTCGGTTCCGTTGTCGGTGATGACCTTCGTGAGTGCTGCGTACGGACTTCCGAGATAATCGGTTTTGTAGTATTCCTTCAGACTGAGATCGCAGCTTTTGTCTATCTTATTAAGCTCCGCTACGGAAACAGCAAAGTTAAGATTCTGGGAGTCTTTCAGCGTCATCGTATTGATACCGATGACCTCTCCGTATATATTAAAGAGCGGTCCGCCGGAGTTTCCGTTGGTAATAGACGCATCATGCTGAATATATACCACTCCGTCGATCTCACGCTCGGAATATGTAACAGCACCTGTAGTGATGGTATTGGTCATTCCCCTGGGCGAGCCCATAGCATACACGGTCTCTCCCACCTCAGGCGGTATTGTGCAGAGCACGGCATGCGAGCTGACACTCTCCCCAAGCACTACCACAGCAAGGTCCTTTTTTTCATCACTCTTTTTTACCTTCGCTATTTTGTAGAGCTTGCCGTCTATGATCGCCTCTGCTCTGTATGCACCGCGGATGACATGGTAATTTGTCAGCACTTGTCCTTCGGTACCAAACACCACTCCGGTGCCGATTCCGAGCTTGTCTCCGTGCCTATCGTAGGTAGTTATCTCACAGACATACTTCTGAGCTCTCTCGTATATCTCCTTGACACTGTACTCACGGACCTCCACAGACTCCGTGACCAGCTCCGAGCACACGGTGCATTTGCTGGTTTTCGTTCCTTTTGCAACACAGCTGTTATCCCATGTACTGACAAGCTCAAGAGTGTGCGGGAGCTTTTCCTGCTCGGACACATCCTCAAACATACACAGGTTGCAAACACGCACACGCACACCTACCGCCGAGCAAGTAGGTTCTGTCATCACATGCCATTGTCCGTACTCGTGCTCGCACTCCTGACTGCATGAAAGCAACACCGAGCACAGCACCGCCAAAATAAATACTCCCGCGGACGACGCCGCTCTGATTCCTCGTTTGATCTTCAACATATTCTCACCCGTCATTGTTGTTTTTGTAATGTCTTTATTGCTGTGCCAAAAGCACAGGGTATCCGCTCTCCTGCGACATGACCCAGGTCTTACCGAAATCAAAGCCTGCATAAGATGAGGCTGTCTTCATCTGTTCATCCGTGAGGACCGACGCACTGTGTGTAATGCCGGTTGCCGCATAAGAATAGTAGTCCGAGCAGTAGCTGTTTAATACCGTATACCCGCTATTGCCCGCCTGAATAATACCGACGACTCCTCCGCAGCAGGAGCTCGAAATACCGCTTACCGCTCTGAGCTCGCCTATGTTATAGCAACAGGTTATTCTCGCGTAATACATATACGCGGCAATACCTCCGACATAGACGCTCTTTGACAGAGTGCCTGTGTTATAGCAGTCATGGATACCCGAATGATAATCCGACTTGCCGGCGATCCCTCCCGTATAGCCGAGAGCTGTCACCTCTGTAAGTGCATAGCATTGACTGAACGCATTTTTACCTATCTGAGTCACACCGTCCGGTATAGTGATATCTCTAAGCTTGTCGCAGTATCTGAAGGTCTCAGCACGAATTATTGTCAAAGCGTCGGGAAGGACAATGCTCTCAAGAGCACTGCAACCGTAGAAGATCTTCGTGCCTATATCGGTCAAGGTACTCGGGACAGTAACACTTGTCAGGCTGGTGCAATTGCGAAAAACATAACCGCCTATGTAGGTCACGCTGTCCGGTATCACGATGCTCTCAAGTGCGGTGCAGCCTTCAAAGATCCCGCCCGTTATAGTTCTCAGTGTGTTCGGCAGATCTACATCCTTGAGTGAAGTACACTGAGCAAATGCATAATATCCTATGCGGGTTACACTGAGTGGAACAGTAACCGATTCAAGCTTATCCCAGCCAAAAAAGCTGAAATTCCCGATCTCTTTTACACTGCTCGGAATTACAAGCTCCGTGACAAGCTCCCCATTGAGATAGACGTTGCTCGCGTAATACATGGGGGATGAATAATCGTATGACAAGCCAACATTACACCATGCGGCTATATCGGATAAATATATATTCTCGAGGCTCGTACATCCGTCAAATGCCGGATAAAGGGTCTTAAGACCCTTCGAGACCGTGACCGATACAAGTGACGTGCAATCATCAAAAGCTGACGGTCCGATATAAGTAACGCTGTCAGGCATAACAAGACTGGTCAAATGCACATTGTCCCGAAAAGCGTCATCATATATCGTGACCACAGTATATTCACAGCCGTCGTTTTGCAAAACGGTCCCGGGGATAACGATATCCCCGTTCCCCTCTGCAATATCGGCACTTACGACCAATGCGATCTTTTTGCCGACATCGAAGGAAAACTGAATACCGTCGCAGTTTGTTCGGTTGTCATCCAGGATCTGATTCGGCTCATAAGCTGCAGTGTCAGTCTCGGCTGACGCGGCAATGCCGAAGGTGCATGTCATGACAGTCAGCACAAATACTGCCGACATCAACATGCGGATAAATGCTTTGTTCATTGTTTTCTCTCTTTCTTTCGCGGTTGGCTATAACGATGACGGTGCAGCATAATTAACAGTATTATTTTGATATGATTGCTCTTTTTTACACACAAAGAAGCTCTCGCAGGGCAACTGCTACCCCGCCGTCACGTGCATCACAGCTGACATACGAACATATCGCTTTTGTCTGTTCGGCGGCGTTTCCCATTGCGACCGAGACTGAAGCATACTCAAGCATCTCGGTGTCGTTTGCACTGTCGCCCATAGCTATAGAACGCTCACGCGGTATACCGAGTTTCTCTAACGCAACCTCCATTGCGACCGCTTTGTCACAGCCGTATATCACCGACTCGGCATAGGTGGGATGCTCTATCACTCTGAGCTTCTCTGACCAAAAAGCATGCTCCTCTCCGGTCATCCCCGCATCCCAATAGGTGAACTTGCTTATTCTTTCATTTATGTACTCACGGTCAAACTGCGAGCCGTCAGTCACCTCGTAACAGCAAAATCTGCCTGCACCAAGCATTTTGTTTGCGGAAGGCCTGTTCTGCGGATTTACCCAGAAGCACGCACTCTCTCCCTCAAAGAACACACTTCTGCCGTTTTTTCGGTAAAAATCTACAGCTCTCTTGACAAAGTCACGGTCAACCTCAACCGAGCGGCACACCTCACCGTCTATTATTACATGTGACCCGCATCCTGCACACACTCCGTCAAAGCGGATGCCGGAGAGCTTATCCCACGGAATGAATGCATACGAGCGTCCTGTGTTGAGCAGGATCTTGTGTCCGCGGCTCTGAGCGTCACGTATCGCCTCTACATTCTCAGGGGGCAGCTCTCCGCCTGAGAGCAGAGTTCCGTCAATATCCAAAAACACCGCATATACGGCAGAGGTATCTATATCTTTTATACTTTGCTTTTCCACTATTATTTTCCTCCCATATAGAAAGCACGCAGATCCTGTTTGGAAGATAAAAGAGAGTAGTCGGGGACAAATCTCTTCTCTCCCAGCTTATCATACATTATCGGAGTAAAGCTGTCTCCCGCTATCAATATATGCTCGAGCATCGGTGCACCGATCGTATCAAACATATCCGAGAGTGCCGCCGTGGTCTGCAGATCGTCAAACGACGGTATAGCGATGCCTCCCGGGTGATTGTGTGTCAGTACCACCATGGATGCACGGTTAACAAGAGCCGTCTCGGCTAGCTTTCTCGATGATATCTGGGCACTGTTGACAGATCCGTCGTGGATCTTCTCGATAGATATGAGCTTGTATGAATTGTCGAGCAGTACCAAAAACACAGTCTCGGTGCTTATCCCTCTGTATCTTGATACAAGCATTCTACCGAGCTTTTCAATATTGTCATAGCGTCCTTCTCCCTGCTCTATCTGCTGAAGATACCTTCGGCTGATCTCCGGGATTAGCTTTAGCAAGGTCGCCGCATTCTCTCCTATGCCGTCCACCGACATCAACTGCTCATACTGTGCATCAAACACCCCCGACAAAGACCCGAAACGCAACAGCAACTCATGTGCTGTGACGTTTGTATCCTTGAACGGAATTCCGAAAAACAACAAAAGCTCCAGCAGAGTATGCTCCTCAAAGCCTCCAAGTCCCTCTCTTTGAAACCGAGCCTTGAGTCTTTGTCTGTGTCCTGCGTGCACATTTTCCCGCCTTGACTTGTCCACCGTTCCCTCCAGAAATACAATCATAATTACATCCTAAATTCTAGCACACGTTGGAAATTTTGTCAATTAAGGTACCGTACTTTGTACCGATAAAGGCAAAAAACAATTCCATATACAAAAAAACACTCCCTCACATTTTTTTGCTTTGTGAATATACTGTACACAGGAGGATATTTATGAACAGACAAAAAACCGTACTCAGATCAATAGGCTTGGTCATGCTCTCCTTCGGCTGCGGAGTGCTGTCCTCCTTCTTCATGCCGAATACGATGCTGATAGTCATAGAAAGCACCGTCATAATCGGCGTAGGTCTGATATACTTTTCATGCAAGTGAGGTGCCCGTAAATGAAAATTGTCGTGCTGAGATCCCCAAGACCCCTCGCCGCACTTCTGCGGCGGATATTCGGTATCAAAAAGTAGCTTTCGCCCGCACTTGCCTCGGCCGATGCTGACTTTTATTTTTCATACTGCTGAGGCGGGGACAAAAGCGATATTTGCTCGGAGAAAAAAGCACCGTTACCTCTGACAAAACAGAGATAACGGTTGCTTTTTTGTTGTTCTTTTATTTTCTTCTCAGCAAATGATACGTGGCTGTACTGCCCTCGTACTCAAGGTGGGAGGTTTCACTCGCGACCAACTCATAATAACTGAGCACATACTCCGAGGGAGCGGAGCGAACGAGCAAAAACTCAGTATGCTGCTCTCTTACTGCACGCTCAAGCGACTCCTTCATTTCGGGAAGGTCGATGTTGAGCCTGACAAAGTATTTTTCGCTCGGTACGATATCAGCCGTAGTATATACGCCAAGATCCAGGCAGGAGTAATTCAGCAAGCTCCTGTCATCAGACTCGTTGATTATTCGGGCAAATTTGGTCTGCCATATCTCGTCTGTGTCATACTTCATATAGAAGACATTAGGGCACTCGGCGTAGCAACGCTCCGCATACACAGCCCCTAAAGACAGCACAAGGCAAAACGCACATATATATCCGATCGACGTGCGGGTACGCCTGTCAAAGAGCCGTCCGAGGCTGATTTTTATATCAGGTGCAAATCTGTTCATCAGACGCAACACAGCTGCCGCCGCGGTTTTGCACACATAGCCCACAGATCTGACAAAGCAGATAAATCCAAGCACGCACAATGCAACCATTCCGAATGAATAGTAATACCAGCCTATACCGCCCCAGTAGATAAAGAACACATTGCCCACATACATAAAAAGTCCGCCGAGTGCAGCTCTGGGTTCTCTGATATCCACAACAAGAGAGATAAGTCCGAGATAAGCCATAACTCCCCACAGCTTGTTGTATGAAAGGCCCCTGACTGCAAGCGAGAATATTCCGGCAAGCTTGTCTGTGAAAGTACGCTCATCCGTATACAAAAACATATTGTTGTAAAAATACGCAGAAAACATATCGTCAATTGCCCCGTTGACAAGGAAATATATCAAAAACGGAGCAGACACCGCCACGCTTCCCGCAATAAACGCAACAGCACGGTCAATGAGCTTTTTCGGGGTGCGGTCGATACAGCAGAGGATGCAGGCTACGATGACATAACCGATATACACGCCGAGCATGGTGTACTTTATCCACAGTATGCACGCCGCACACATCCCCATAAAGAACACCGTCCGCGAGTCAGGTATGCCCGAACCGTCGCCTTTTTTCAGGTTTTTGAGCAGGGCATAAAAAGCATAAAAGATAAACGGCAGACAAAACTCCTCCGCACTGTCCCCCTGACGCAGAGATACCGAGCTCAGAGTAGCCCAAGAGATCACAGGCAGTATCGCCAGAGACAAAAGATAATTTACATACAGGCGTGCCGTCAGATATGCAAGATACAAAAACGCCGTATAGCTCGCCACCTCGAAAATATAAACTCCAAGGAAGGTCGTGTTCGAGATAAGATACGCAAGTCCGTGAATAAAATACAGCAAAATGCCCTTTTGCTCATATATATCGCGATACACGACCTTGCCTTTCATCATTGCCTTTCCTACCGTGAAAAAGCAGTTTGAGTCCACCCAGTCATTGAGCGGATAGAGAGGTGAAGAGCGGGTGCATATCCCCAAAAAAACCACAGCTGAAAGCAAGCACACAAAAAACGCCGCCGCGTTCTCGTACTTTTCTCTGCTGTCGGCAACGGCACTCCTCTCTTGGCCGCGAAAAAGAAAGCTCCGAAGAAGCTGTATCATAGTTTTATCTCCGTTATGGTTTTCTGCATTTTCGTCATTATAAATATATACTAACACACGCCTTGGTTTTTTTCAACCGTAAACGGTTTTTTTTTGATTATTCCTGCTGTGCCGCTCCCACGGTCATTACCGCCACCGTCATATCATCTCTGCAGTTGTATTTTGTCTTTGCCTCTGAAAGCAGTGCCGCCGCTATGTCAAAAGGATCCGATGTAGTACGCCTGCACAGTGCCTCTACCACAAGCCGCCCCTCCTCGGGTCCTTCAACCACGCCGTCGCTCACCATGACCACAATATCACCCTCACGCAGGCGGAATTTGATCTTTTCTGCCTTTATGTGTTCGGTTATACCGATAGGAATGGTCCTTGCGGCTACCCGGTACACATTCTTGTCCCTGCATACAAATGACGGTGCCGCACCGCTTTTGATAAAGCACCCCTGTCCTGTATAGGTATCAAGCTCGAACAGATCCACCGTGCTCGAGCATTCGCCCATTTGCTCACGCAGCACGGCATTTAACATCTGTACGGTCAGTTCTTTGGGGTTTGAATGTTCAAGCATGCTCGACAGATACTCCGTGCAGATGCCGCTGGTATAAGCTGCCTCTGTGCCGCTGCCCATTCCGTCACACAAAACACAGTACACGTAGCCTTCGTCATTTTCTACCGTGCGTGCCGTGTCGCCGCACTCCCCCTCGCCCTCCTTTGGAAGGGAGGCTATGGCACACTTCATTTTTACTATCGGCTGTGAGTGCATCTCAAACTCCACATCCGTTCCGTCAATGCTGTAGACCGGAGAGGAGAGAGCACACCTCGACACACGGGAAAACTCCCGCCTCAGCTCCGCGGCACTCACTGTATGAGAGCTAAGGTCTATACCGCAGGCATAGAGCTTTTTTATTCTCTTTCCCCATACGCTGACCGAGCTTATTCCGTAGAGCCTGCGTCTGCACAGCTGTGTAAGAGCCAAAGACAGGTCCCTGTCAAGAGCACAGGTCTCTTTTGTTCGTTCTATATGCGAGTCAAGTATACGCGACATTGCCTCGTAATCACACGCAAGCAACCTGCAGCCTGTATGTCGGATAGCTTTCTGTGCTGCCTCGCTCATTTTTCTGTTCAGCCCGAGAATGAGCGTTTCCTGCTTTATGCAGTTATCACGCAGATAACGCGGCAGTGTAAGGTTTGTTATCTTTCTCTGTCCCGCAAGCACCCCTGTGAGCTTTGAATAGGCATCCGCTGTGTCCGTCGCCCGCTCACCCCAGCACAAAGACCGTGCCTTGCAGTCGCGGCATACTCCGTCACAGCACTCCTCGACTATGCTCCTGACATCAAGTATGCGGTTTCTCTCTCCGTATGCACACAGCGACTTTAACATTGAGGACATTGAAGAAAATGACTCGGATAACCTCTCGATACTCTGAGTCTCGGGAGGTGCATCAGTCTCGGTTTTAGCACTGTCATCCTCCTTTTGGCGGAGCATTCCTCTGCCAAAGCAGCTGATCTTTTCATAAATGCCGTATCTAAACCACAACAGCGACACACACAGCCCCACCGATGCCCCGGGAAGTGCCGATACCAGAGCCGCATATCCGCCTATATACCCCTGTGCCATCACAGTGAAGGTGAACGCCCCCATGCACCCGAGGGCACTTGACAGAGAGCATAAAAGCGAACACAGCACACCCGACAGTGCATACACGGCGGCACTGCTCAAGCCAAACGGTATCCCTGCCGCCAGTCCCATGAGTGCGGCGGCGGCTTTTTTTCCTTTTGCAGCCTCCGACACTATCAAAAAGAAAGCCGCCACGTCCCCCAGGCACACGCCTATCACTCTAATATCAGCCAGCGACCACACAAGCACCGCACATACAAAAAGGCGTGCGGCATCCCTATGCTCCGCCCTTCCCGACGGAGCAAAAGAATACATAAAGATATAGCATGAGATAGGGGTCACTGCCATTATCAGAAGCGACCCGAGAAGCGAATAATAGCTGAAATTCCCATAGAACAGATTATATATTCCCACACAAAAAGCGGCAATACATGAAACGACCACACGACATGATGCCCATTCATTGTAAAGAGGAAATCTCGTAACGCCCTCCTCCCTTGCATCCAGATACACGCATGCGACCGTTCTCGACAGCAATATCAGCACCGCCGCCACACAGTATATCCCCGACATCCCACCCAGCCTCAGCCCCGACAGCAGGGCAGATGCCGTATACAGCGGCAATGCTCTGCCGGCTGAGCTCAGAAAGGCAAGTCCGAGCGGATACATACTGAACGCCAGCTGTGTCCCCGACATAAGAGAACAAAATACACACCCCAGCAACGCCCTGATACATAATACAACATACCGACGCTCCGCGGCTCTGCTGTTTTCATTTTCTTCCTTTATAAACACATGAGCACGTATAAAAGCTGCCGCTCTTGCATAAATACAGTAAAGGAACCTCTGTTCTTTCGGTTTTTGTTTTTTTAGTTTTTTTACTTCTGCCGCCATTATTTTTTTCCTCCCGTAATTTTTTTGCGGTAGGAGGGATTATAATGTACAAGCATAAAAAACCGGGTCGATGCATGCCTCGTAAAAAAGGAAAGAAAGACCGCATAATCTGCACGAGGATGTCGCCGTATCAGAAAAAACACCGAGCAAAGTGTGAAAATGGTGCAGCTTGATATCAAAAAAAGTTCAAGCAAAAAGGAAAATGCGAAAAATCTTTTTTCTTTTGGACTAAAAATTTGCTTTTTCCTATTGACAAACTCCCGCTCGTCTGCTAAAATAATAAAGCTGTGATGCTTCTGTGGCTCAGTTGGTAGAGCGCATCCTTGGTAAGGATGAGGTCACCGGTTCGATTCCGGTCAGAAGCTCCAAAAAGAAAAGTCACACATTGTGTGGCTTTTTCTTTTTGTACTTTTCACTATTCTCTCTTCACTTTTCACTCTTCTCTAAAAAGTGTGTGACTTTTCCAGATAAAAGATAAGAGAGAAGAGATAAAAGAAAAGGTGTGGCTTCGCCACGAATTATAGAAACAATGCTTCGCATTGATTTATTTCCGCTTTTATGCTATAATACACTCAAGGCGGTGATGATATGAAAAAGATAATAATTATATGCACGTTTTTGCTGTTGATCATAATTAGTGTAATTGCCTGTCTTGAAGGAGCAATTGATTCATATAATTATGATATGGATCCGGCAAACGGAATTGATATACTGGAAGGCCTAGGTGCGGCTATAATCATAATGATTGGCACTTTCGTTGTTTTTTACGAATTAGATCTTTTTTACACCGTTTATTATTTTTTCATAAAGCCCAAAACAACAGTAAGATCTATACTTAATATTGTCTGTAATTTAACTTTATTGCTTATTTTTTTTAGTGATGGCATAGCAAGTTTTCTCTATAGAAGTTTAAACATTTTTGAAGAAGACTGGATGGTGCCGATCGTCCTGTTTTTTATATACGTTGTTTTAAGAATCACTTATATTGTTTATGTTGTTGCTTGTGCCCTACGATCTTCTGATAAGAAATGAAGATGCTCGGTTTTTCGGCACGGTCTGTTTGTATTTTTTGAGCATGCCAAAACATCGTTGTGCAGCTTTAACTTCACTCATCATTTGAGCTTTGGTTCAACATCAATGCATAAAAAACCGCTTGTTTCCTTATAGGTAAAACAAGCGGTTTTTTTATGAAATTAAAGCCAAAAGCTATAGTTAGTCAGCCGTTTTTGTGTTTGTGTCCGCAGTTCTATTATGGCGATACTTTGATCTCCCGATTCACTGCAAGCTGTCATCATCGGACTTCTCTGCACGGCACATTTGCTTTTTGTATATCTGCGGAGAAGAACCGAACTGTGCACGAAACAGCTTGTAAAACAGCGAATACTCGGAAAAGCCGCACTCGTCGCTTATCGCCTGACAGCTCTTATCTGTTGTTATGAGTAGCTGGCGGGCGTTTTCAAGCCGCATGTGATTGACATATTTATACGGAGTGGTACCGTAGGTACGCTTGAACACTTCTATAAGATAATTCTTGCTGTATGAAAGACGCTCGCTGAGATCCTCCATAGAAAAAGGAGAACTGCTCTCACGCAATATTATATCGTGCATCTTCTCTGCTAACGCACGCTGAGGCGATATGAGCTTTTTCTGTGAAGAATCCAGAGCCGTCAGCAGCTTGTAGAAGACGTAACGCTTCTCAAATCTGGTGCGTATGGGGTCTTTGCATATTTTCTCCATCTCATGAAAAAGCGGCACCATCAGCTGAGGGTCGAACTTCCCCTCCATCGCCAGTCCTTCGTCGGTATCCTCTATGCTCCCCTCAAAATGTATATAAAAATACCTCGGACTGTCACTCGGGACATTTGCACTCTGACGAAGAAATGCCTTCTGTATATAATAGTGATTTTTGCATACAGATACTTCGCGTCCGTCCTCTGTGAAATTCAGTGTTCCCTCAAGCATAAATATGATTACATGCTGCGGCCACACGCGGGTAACATGCATTTCACCCGGCTCAAAAAACCGAAAATTGCACCATCTGTACACCGGCAGGTGGTGAAAACTGAGTCTCTGCATCCTTTTGCTCCTTATTTTTATTTGGAGTGCTGTGCTTGTCTTCTTTTACTCAGTATACCATGGGGTTTTTGATTTTTCAATAGTTCAGGGGCTGTTCATTTGTGTTTTTGCAATATTTTCCCGAATTTTTGCATAGAAGAAATGCTCCGGCGGTGATATGCTTATCATGTAAAGCTTTGATCACATTTTATTTTGGGAGGATCATTATGCAGAAGTACGAATTTTTTACTACCGCCGAGCTCAAGCCATCCGGATGGCTAAAAAAGCAGCTCGAGATCCAGGCAGACGGACTTTCGGGAGCTCTGGACAAGGTCTGGAGAGATGTCCGTGACAGTGCATGGATCGGAGGAGAGGCAGAAGGCTGGGAGAGAGTCCCTTACTGGCTGGACGGTTTTATTCCGCTGGCGTTTCTTCTCGATGACGAGGACAAAAAGCAAAGAGCAAAAAAATACATAGACGCAATTCTCGAACGCCAAAAGCCGGACGGCTGGATATGCCCCTGCTCGGATGAAGAAAGAGAAAAATACGATCTGTGGGCGGTATTCCTGATATCAAAGGTACTGATGCTCTGGTATGACTGTTCAAATGATGAGCGTGCCCTGAATGCTGTATACAGAGCACTGAAAAACCTCTACACTCTGCTCTCCGAAGGAAAGGTGAGCATCAGATCATGGGGCAAGTTCCGTACCTTTGAATGTATGATGGCGATCGAGCGTCTCTATGACATGTATAAAGAAGAATGGCTGATCGGACTGTGCCGTATTCTGCGTGAGCAGGGGGCAGACTATACGAAGTTTACCGAAGACTGGAAAACTCCCATCAACCACTGGAGGCTTGAGACACATATAGTAAACATCATGATGGCACTCAAATCCGAGGCTGTCAGATACCGTCTGCTCGGCGAGACATACACAGACGAGGCAGAAGCACTCTGGCAGGTACTCGAAAAGTATAACGCAACCAGCGTCGGTACATTCACAGGAGACGAATGTCTGTCCGGTATCAGTCCGATACAGGGTACAGAGCTATGTTCTGTAGTAGAGCTGATGTACTCGGCAGAGATACTGTTCTCCCGTACAGGAGACCCGAAGTGGGCAGACAGACTTGAACGTGCAGCTTTCAACGCACTTCCCGCTACTATTACAGAGGACATGTGGGCTCACCAGTACGACCAGATGTCAAACCAGATAGAATGTGCTCCTTTCCCCGGAAAGAGTCCGTTCCGTTCAAACGGTCCCGCATCCCACATATTCGGACTTGAACCTCACTTTGGCTGTTGTACCTCAAACTTCAACCAAGGATGGCCGAAGCTCGCACAGAGTGTATTTATGCACACTGATGACTGCATAGTAAATGTCTCTATGCTGCCTGCGATCCTTAACACAAACATGAAGGGGGTAGGCGTATCTATCTCCACACAAACGCTCTATCCGTTCAGAGATACTGTGAAATACAAGGTATGCACAGATGCTCCGGTCACCTTCTCTCTCAAGCTCAGAGTCCCCTCATGGGCATGCTCTGCTACTCTCGACGGAGAGGCAGTCGAGGCAGAGGAAGGGTTTGTTACCCTGTGCCGCGAATGGTCGGGTGAGAGCGAGATCACTCTCTCATTCACAAGAGAGGTCAAGCTCGACACGCTCGGCGGAGAGCTGTACTACGTCAACTACGGTCCTCTGGTATTCTCACTTCCGATCGAAGGAAGATGGGAGATGCGTGAGTATGAGGCAAAAGGTGTAGAGAGAAAAGCTCCATACTGCGACTGGCATGTATTCCGCGTGGGTGAGTTTGCCTATGGCTTTGACTCATGTGAGTTTGAGGTTCGTCAGACGGAGGGAGACGGCATTCCCTTCTCTCACACAAACCCCTCTCTGGTCATTGATGCAAAACTCTGCCGCATAAACTGGGAGATGGCGGACGGCTACAGAAACCTCCCCGCAAAATATCCCTCTGACAGACGTGCGATAAGTGAAGCTCAGACCCTTACTCTTGTCCCATACGGTGCTACTACTCTCCGCATGACAGAGATGCCGTTTGTCACAAAGCAGCCGTTACCGAAAAATAAATAAAAATACTATGAGCCATGCCCCGATAAGTTGTGTTCCGAAGAACACAACTTATCGGGGCATGGGATTTTTTGTGCTGAATATGGCACTTGTGCACAAAAAACAAGCTGATCCTGACATAAATAATGCTTTTTTCGTCATAATATACTATTGCCTTATTTAAACTTTTATGCTAGAATACAATCAAAGGAAAACACACACGACCGAAGCAGAAAGGCTAGGGGCAAATGAAGAGATCGACAACAAGGAACAATGGCAACACTGACATTAAAATTGCTGTAATATTTGTCGGAATGCAAGGTGCGGGCAAGACTGAGTTTTACGAAAGGTATTTTTCCGATGCGTATACGAGAGTATGTCTATCCGAGCTTGTCACGAGGCAAAACGAAAAGGCACTTATCTGTGACTGCATCAATCACGGTATCAGCTATGTCATCGACAGTCAAAACCTGACTCGCGAGGACAGGCGGCGTTATTTTAAAAAGGCAAAGGATGCGGGCTACCGCATGATAGGCTACTACTTTCCTTCCACTGTAAAAGAGTCTCTGGAACGTGCAGGGCTCACACATGACAAAAACGCTCTGAGAAGGCAGAAAAAAGCGATAGAAAAGATCGAAATACCCGATTATTCCGAAGGCTACGACGAGCTGTACACCGTGACCGTCACGCACGGCGGAGATTTTTTCGCACAGAGAATGAAAACGGAAGAAGCAGAAAAAACGCAAATTCCGACAGAGGATAATACACCGAATGGAGCCGAGTAAAGAAGTCGGAGGCCAAGCGGTCTTAGGAAGACAACTGGGGCTATCAAC
>JAZNOK010000120.1:0-5507 GCA_045580775.1 Eubacteriales bacterium | reverse complement strand
CCTTGGTAGCTACTGTCGGCACAGGAGGTCTTGGCGCTGGAGCAACCTATATAGCGAATAATCTGTCTCAAGCTGCTAATAATTTAGCCCCTGCAGCTCAAACTGCGGCAAGCAAAATGCAAGAGGTTGCAACCAAAGGTAAAGCCGGAGAAGCGTTGTCAGGATTAGCCAAAAACACATCTCACATTCCATCCTTGACAGGTACAGCCTCTTATCGAATCCCAGACGGACTTGATGCAGGTATGAGAATTCTAAGTGAAGTGAAGAATTACTCGGGTACTTTGTCGTATACAAATCAACTTAAGGACTTCGTGATGTGGTCACAAGCTAACGGTTACCAAATGCACCTTTACACAAACGCTACATTAACCGGTCCATTGCAGCAGGTTGTTGATAGCGGCATAATTCAGTTGTTCCCGTTAGGATGAGGTGTGGAATAATATGAGCATTGAAGATATTAACAACAATCCGAATATGATTAAGATGTGGCTAGATAATGAAAAGGCAGCAGAAGAACAATATTACAAAGAAAACACTGATTCTTTGATTCCTCTTTTTGAAAAAGAATTGAGAGATTTGGGGTTTGAATTTGAAACTTCTAATCAGGCTGTTGGTTTCATCCCGAAACACAAAAAAGTGATATTGCCCATTGCTACCAAATATTATCAACTAGCAAAAGAACTTGGAAAACCAAACGAGCAAAACTATTTTATGCGTTTTCTTTGTATCAAAGGCTTTGACGATGTTATTCCTATGTTACTTGAGGACTATTGTTTTGAGGAAACAGCGGATTTAACTCGTTGGTTTATATCTGACTGTATTTATCAAATACGATCTAAGAGTTTTGTAAAAGAATACTTGGATATTGTTTCAAATAGGGTCTTCGGTCGAAATAGGCAAATGATTGTTTTGCTACTTGGAAAACTAAAGGAAGAAAGTGCAGTTCCAACTTTGATTGATTTGTTGGAAGACGAAGAAGTTCGCTTGCATGCTATTAGCGCATTAGGTGAATTTAAGCGTGAAGAGTTTCGTCGTTATTTTGAGCGTTTTCAAAATTCAACACATCCTGGTTGGCGCAAGTATGCTAAAGCTGCCATAAAAAAACTTAATAGCTAACTTTGTTCTTCTAGAGTTCTTACGTTTTTAGCAAAGATGAATTATACCAGCAAGCATCGCCTTTTGGGGACAAAAGGCAGTTTGTTGGGATAATCCCAAGCCCTTAAAGGTTTCAGGAATGTTCCTGACAAGTCTGTGTTTGGGTGACCAAATGCGATGCTTGCCGGTACATAGCGGTTGCATTCTCTTTTTTGGCAAGTATACACCGAGAATAACGCCCTGGAGGTGGCAACACCCCTCTGGGTACATAGCAGAACCCAGCCGAGACCGGGTTTTACTGGCTAAACACCCGCTACTACAACCCCGCCGTTGGCCGATTCTTGAATGCGGATTCGTATGCATCTACAGGTCAAGGTATTATCGGACACAATATGTTCGCTTATTGTGGGAATAATCCAATTAATGCAACTGACGCAAGCGGACAGATATGGGGACTCATAGTTGGATTTGTTGCTACGGTTCTTGTGTTGCCACTGCTTACAAGCTGCGAGAGCAAAGATTTGACCGAGGAACAAGTAGATGAATATGATATGCAAATAAACCAAGGAAAAAGTCGGTATACAAGCACAGATGAAGCGGCTATTGCTCTGGCGGATGAAGCATTTAACGAACATCATGATGAACTAGGCACCAATGAGTTTGCGGCATCTATCAGATACGATGAATCTCAAGCTGCTTATGTTAATGATAAGTTGGTTAAGTACGGTGGGGCGTGTTCTTTTGCAGGCGATATGAACAAAGATCAGAATGTTGCAAGTTTTCATACACACACGGTGCAACAATTATTAGGTTTTTCCGGAGATGATATTAGGTTGATATATTCCAATATAATACATAGACAATCACGTCACATTGAATATTTATTACACAAGAATAATGATAAAGGCATATATGAATTAATAAAATATGATCCTATATTGTCGCCGTATGTCTTTAATACTGTTGTAGTGAAAACATACGACTAATAAGGAGAAAATGCTGTGAAGAAAAGATTGTTAATAGTGATTACTTGCATAATAATATTGCTTGCGGTATCGGCCCTTTTATTATACTTTGTCGCATACTGTAAATACGGTTTTCTGTTTAGCATTCCGACAGATCAAAGTTATGCAATAGCTTTGGCACAATATGAGAAAGTCGAAAATAGAATAAAGTGCGATTACTATGATAAAAGTGTGCCTACATTGACACGCGAGGATACAGAGGCTCTATATCGGTCACTGAAAAACGCAAAATATAAATCCGTATCTCCTACTTTTTCACACGGTGAGCTTGTAAGGATAACATTAAGTAAAGACAAATATAGCGATCAACTTGATTTTGTGTTTAGCTTGTTGTATGAGCATACTACCGACAAACTGTACTTATGGTGGAAAAATGAGCGATACGAGGTCACGGACTTTGATCGGGGACAACATATAATACAGTATAACGCTCCTGAGATCGCCACGTTCGGAATCATGGACGAGGACGAGAAAACTTTTTTTCCAATGCCGTATTTTTCCTATTCAAGCAATAAATATGCACGCAATTATGAGCACAACCAAAACAAAGAGCCTGTACAGTTAAATAACGATGAGGACATCATCGAACATGCAAAAAAAGAATTATCAGGATTGCAGCTAGACTTTGAAGAAACAGTTCTATATAGAGAAGAACATGGAGATCGTTATTTGGCTATATTTACATACAGCTTGCCTGAGCACAATGTGAGAAAGCGTGTGTTTGTTTTAATGTCATCTGACGGAATTACAGAAATCACAGAGCATCGGTTATATCATAGGATTAATTGCCTCTGATGTAAAGTATCCGAAAAAATCCGCGTTACAATTGCATTTTATCAAAATATACCGGAGGGATCAGCCTCCCTCCGGATGTTATCCAAATGTTGTTGTTTGTAGCGTAACGGGACGACCGTCGGCAGCTACACTTACGCAAACAGCACCTGGAAGGATCTGCTTACAGCATACAACGGACATAGCATCACCTACGATGCAATAGGAAATCCTACGAGCTACATCGGCTGGGATATGCTTGACTGGAGCATGGGACGCAGGCTGACCGGTCTTTCGAATGCAACAACGAGCGTTTCTTATGTATATGATGCAGGGGGACTGCGAGTATCAAAGACAGTCAACGGTATTACTACGGAGTATTGCTACGATGACAGAGGAGTACTTATCCTCAGTAGCAGAAGCGACGGAACGAGGCTATACTTCTACCCCGATGCAGACGGCAGTATAGGGTCGTTTACCTATGGCGGTGAGCAGTATTACTATGTACGTAACGCACAGAATGACATCATCGGCATCACCGACAAGACAGGTACGTTTGTCGCCCGCTACACATACGACTAGTGGGGAAGTATTGCCTCGGTCACGGACAAGGTCAGAGAGGCGACCTCAAGCCGTTTATCAATATTCAATTTTGAAATAAAGTAAACAGCCGGATTTGATATTAAAAAAGTTTTTGGTTTTATAACAGTTTCGGGGGAATACCTTAATAATGAATAGGTATTCCCCCGTTTTATATTTATTTAGTTTTAGGTGCACGGCAATAGGTTTCTGTCAGCTTTTTCATGATTCCCGCTAGCCAAAAGTTGATGCACTCTTCCTTGATTCTCCATGCCCAGTTACCTCCGAGAGTGGAGGGGGTGTTCATACGAGCACGGTTGTCCAGTCCAACCAGATCCTGCATTTGAAGAATACATGTGTCAGCACTTGAAGCCATAGCTGCCTTCATCATTCCCCAGTTGTATCCTTCCTGCTCTGTTAGACGCAGATATTTTATAGCGTATTCGGTCCATTCTGACGGAGATTCGTCAAACCACCCCATGATAGTATCGTTGTCATGAGTGCCTGTGTACACCACGCAGTTACGGTCATAATTGTGCGGTAGATACTCGCTTTCCTCGGAAGGGTCAAAGGCAAATTGCATGACCTTGATCCCCGGAAAACCGCAGTCGCAGAGAAGCTTCCTTACCGAGGGAGTGATAAAACCGAGATCCTCGGCTATAATATCGCATTTGCCGCATTCACGCCGTATAGCATCGAAGAGAGCGATACCCGGACCGTCTATCCACACCCCTCGGATCGCAGTAACATCCTCGTACGGTATTGAGCAATACTCTGCAAACCCGCGAAAATGGTCGATACGCACAATATCATACATTCCGGACATTGCTTTCATCCTTTGGCAAAACCATGAGTATCCGTCTTTTGCCATCCTGTCCCATCTGTAGAGCGGATTGCCCCAACGCTGTCCGTCCTCAGAAAAGGCATCCGGAGGACATCCGGCAACGTTTATCGGAGTCAACGTTTCATCAAGCTCAAATAGGTGGGGATTTGCCCATACATCTGCAGAATCATAGGCGGTGTATATAGGCATATCTCCAATAATCTTTATTCCCTTGTTATTGGCATAGACTTTTAGTTGTTTCCACTGACAGAAAAAAAGATATTGCTGCATTTTGTACAGAGCTATGTCATCCACGTGCTCAGAGATGAATTTTTCTAACGCTTTGGTATCGCGTGTTTTGAACTTCTTTTGCCATTCATACCATGCACGGCCGTTATGTGCATCTTTGAGTGCCATGAACAGGGCATAATCATCCAGCCACGCAGCATTTTTTTCACAGAAACTCAGATACTCATCTTTGTTTCTATCAAATCTTTTAAAAGCACGTGCAAAGAGTTTGCGTCTGTTTGAATAAAGCCACTCATAATCAACATGCTCTATGTCTTTTGTGTACTTGCATCTCTCAAGCTCACTTTTGGTAATGAGCTTGTCTTTGTACATCAGATCAAGATCAATAAAATAAGGATTGCCTGCAAATACGGAAAAAGACTGATAAGGAGAATCTCCAAACGAAGTTGGCGAGAGCGGAAGGATCTGCCACAGTGTCTGCCCCGCCTCGCAGAGAAAATCTATAAATTTATATGCAGGCACTCCCATGCTGCCGACTCCGTAAGGAGAGGGAAGGGAGGATATATGCATCAGTATACCGTTTCGTCTCATTGTAGTGCTCTCCGAAAAAATAATATAATATATAATACCACTTTTTTTTCGGTATTACAATAGAAATTTTTTCTTTTTTGATGCATTGATAGTTACGGGTAGCCTTGTATGACGCTTGTTATATGCCACGGTTTGCAATCGTAGGCAGGTGGATGATCTTATCCTTTTACTGCTCCTGCGACGATTCCCTTTACGATGCTTTTTTGACAGAAGAGATAGAATATTACAATTGGTATTATGCTGATGATGACCATCGCCATCATGGCTCCGATATCCTTTAGGCCGTAGCCTGCATTAAGGTACTGTATCTGTATAGGTATAGTACGGTAACGGTTGAGGTCGAGCACTCTGTATGGGAGCAGGTAATCGTTCCA
>JAZNOK010000119.1:0-18605 GCA_045580775.1 Eubacteriales bacterium | reverse complement strand
ATGGCTCGTATAGCCGGTGTTGATATTCCGAACAACAAGCGAGTTGAGATAGCTCTCACTTATATTTACGGTATCGGACTTAAGAAGTCGGATCGTAGCCATGTCGTTCTGTGAGCCAAGGAGTTGATAGCCCCAGTTGTCTTCCTAAGACCGCTTGGCCTCCGACTTATGGCTCGTATAGCCGGTGTTGATATTCCGAACAACAAGCGAGTTGAGATAGCTCTCACTTATATTTACGGTATCGGACTTAAGAGTTCAAAGGACATTCTTGCACAGACAGGAATAGATCCCGACACTCGTGCAAAAGACTTGACCGAGAGCGATGTAGCAAAGCTCCGTGACGTTATCGAAGCATCCTACGTAGTTGAGGGTGACCTTCGCCGTGATGTAGCACTCAACATCAAGAGAATGGTTGAGATCAACTGCTACCGCGGAATCCGTCACAGAAAGGGACTCCCTGTAAGAGGTCAGAGAACAAAGACCAATGCACGTACCAGAAAAGGTCCCGCAAAGACGATCGCAAACAAGAAGAAGTAAAGGAGACACGACAAAATGGCAAAAGCAGCAAAAAAGGTTGTTAAGAAGCGTCGTGAGCGTAAGAATATTGAAAAGGGTTGTGCACATATTCAGGCAACCTTCAACAATACAATCGTTACTATCACAGACCTTGCAGGCAATGCAGTATCATGGGCAAGTGCCGGTGAGCTTGGCTTTAAGGGTTCAAGAAAGTCGACTCCGTTCGCTGCACAGACAGCAGCAGAAACTGCAGGTAAGCTTGCAACAGAGCATGGCATGAAAACTGTTGAAGTTTATGTAAAGGGTCCCGGATCCGGCCGTGAGTCAGCGATCCGTGCACTTGAGACGGTAGGACTCCAGATAACACTTATCAAGGATGTTACTCCTATCCCTCACAACGGTTGCCGTCCGCCTAAGAGACGCCGCGTATAATTTTTAGGAGGTAGAAAGAAATGGCAAGATATACAGGACCTTCGTGCAGAATGTGCCGTAGAGAGGGCGTAAAGCTTTATCTCAAGGGCGAGCGTTGCACATCCGACAAGTGCTCATTTAACCACAGACCTACAGCTCCCGGTCAGCACGGTGCAGCTCGTAAGAAGGTAAGTGAGTACGGAATGCAGATGCGTGAGAAGCAGAAGGCAAGAAGATACTACGGTGTTCTTGAAAAGCAGTTCAAGAACTACTATGTAATGGCAGAGAAGAAGGAAGGTATGACAGGTGAGAACCTCCTTATCATTCTCGAGACCAGACTTGACAATGTTGTATACAGAATGGGCATGGCAAACAGCCGTAAGGAAGCACGTCAGCTTGTTCTTCACGGTCACTTCACACTCAACGGCAAGAAGGCAACAATTCCTTCTATCCTTGTAAAGGCAGGCGACGTAGTTGCTGTAGCTGAGGGTAGCCGTGACAGTGCAAAGATCAAGGAGCTCGCAGAGGCTCTCGCTACAAAGACAGCTCCCAAGTGGCTTGATATCGACGCAGCAAATCTGAGTGCAAAGGTAAATGCCCTTCCCTCAAGAGAGGACATTGACTTCCCGTTCACAGAGCAGCTTATCGTCGAGCTCTATTCAAAATAAGATATGCCTCCTGAGCCCCGCCGACAGGCTGTCGGCAGGGACAGAAAGCAGACCGCTGTTGTATATGTATGTATTTACTGTACATCTCGGTTTGATGGATCCACATGGAAACGGCAATTTTTTGAAAGTGAAAAATTGATTTTTTAAAGGAGGATTATCATGATTGAAATAGAGAAACCCAATATAACCGTTGAAAACGAGGACAATAACAACAATACGGGTCGTTTTACCGTAGAACCTCTTGAACGCGGCTACGGAACAACTCTCGGAAACTCTCTTCGCAGAGTGCTTCTTTCCTCACTTCCCGGATATGCTGTAACAAGCATCAAGATCGACGGAGTTCTCCACGAGATATCCACGGTTCCCGGAGTAAAGGAAGATGTTCCTGAGATCGTACTCAATGTCAAGGGTATTGTAGCAAAGCTGCATTGCTCTTCGGCAAAGACTGTAGTTATCGACATCAACGGTCCTCACGATGTTACCGCAGGTGACATCATCGGAGATGCTGACATAGAAATACTCAATCCTGACCATCATATCGCTACCGTGTGCGACAAGGCACACTTCTATATGGAGCTTACCTTTGATCATGGCAGAGGATATGTATCACAGGATAAGAACAAGCAGCAGTACGCACAGACCCTCGGTCAGAGCGGAATGCCGATCGGTCTTATATTCACCGATTCTATATTCACTCCTGTATATAGCGTAAGCTACAAGGTAGAGAATACCCGTGTCGGAAATATTACAGACTATGACAAGCTCACGCTTGATGTTCTTACAAACGGTACTATTTCAGCAAAAGAAGCGATTTCTCTCGGAGCCAAGATTCTCAACGAGCATCTCAACTTGTTTGTCGACATGTCAGATGAGGCAAAGAAGGCTGAAATAATGGTTGAGAGAGAAGAAACCAAGAAGGAAAAAGTTCTTGAGATGACCATTGAGGAGCTTGACATGTCGGTTAGAAGCTTCAACTGCTTGAAGCGTGCCGGCATTGATACGGTCGAGGATCTCACCAACCGCACCGAAGAAGACATGATCAAGGTAAGAAACCTTGGAAAGAAGTCGCTTGAAGAAGTTATTCTAAAGTTACGTTCACTCGGATTAGACCTCAAAAAAGAAGAGGACTAATCGGAAAATTCGATAAAGGAGGGAAAACAAATGCCCGGAACCAGAAAACTCGGCAGACCTACCGCCCACAGAAAAGCAATGCTCAGAGGCATGGTAACATATCTGCTTGAGAACGGACAGATTGAAACAACTCTTACCAGAGCAAAAGAGGTCGCTCCTCTCGCAGAGAAGATGATCACTCTCGGTAAGAAAAATACTCTTGCTTCCTACCGTGCAGCACTTTCTTTCATCACAAAGGAAGATGTAGCAAAGAAGCTGTTTGACACCATCGCTCCTCAGTACGAGGGCAGAGTAGGTGGATATACACAGATATTCAAGCTCGGCCCCCGCCGCGGAGACGCAGCAGAGATGGCACTTGTCCGTCTCATTCCCGTAGCTGCAGCTGAGGAAGAAAAGGCAGATAAGAAGTCTAAGTAAGACATGATCTTATCCCTGCACTTACAGCTGATAGGACATAAAAAACGGCATCATTTCTGCCTTCCGGCAGAGATGATGCCGTTCTTTTCGGTCTGTAGGAAATAATCATAAATCGACTCTATGTCAATAAGTGAAAACAAAAAAGCAACCGCACATACGCATAATATATCGGCGTATGTGCGGTTGTTTTGTTATTGTATTGGACGTTTTTTTATTTTGTGTGGTTGATATTTTTAAATTCCACTGTGACCGAGGTTCCCTTGTTTAGCTCACTTTTTATCGAAATCTCGGCATTGTGATAAGCGGCGGCATGCTTTACAATAGAGAGCCCAAGTCCTGTGCCTCCGATCGAGCGTGAGTGGCTCTTGTCAACCCGGTAAAATCTCTCGAATATACGAGGCAGATGCTCAGCCGAAATGCCTATACCTGTGTCTGTTACAGTTATTGTGGGATGAGGAATTGGAGTTATACGCACTGTTACCGTGCCATTTTCACTGTTGTATTTTATTGCATTATCAATAAGGTTGTAGATCATTTCGTAAAGCACCGAATATATGCCGTGTACGGTTGCTTTTTCGCCGTTTACAGTGACGGTAACGCCCCTTTCTGCGGCACACTGATACAGCGGCTGAGCCGCGTCTTTTGCTACCGATACAAGCTCCAACTCTTCCTTTTGCTCGGCAAATCTTCTCTCGTCAAGCTGAGAGAGCCTGATAATATCGTTGACGAGGGTTATGAGACGTCCTGTTTCTGAGTGGATATCACGTGCGAACTTAGGAATGTCCTCATCCTTTACAAGTCCGTTTGCCATGATCTCAGAGATGCCGAATATGGATGTAAGAGGAGTCTTTAGCTCGTGAGATATGTTTGATGTAAACTCACGTCTGATCGACTCACCGCGTTCCTTATCCGTTATATCAAGAATAACAGCGACAGCACCGTTTCCTTCCTCCAGCTGTACCGGATTTACAAACAGCTCATAAGTCCTCTCTGAGTCTGAGAAGACGGTTTTTGAGTGGTTGCCTAAAAGTGCAGCATCAACGCACTCGGCAAAGCCCGTGTTTTCGCTCAGAGCGAGAAGGCTCTCTCCGACAGAGGCGTTTCCGACACCCAAAAGACGTACTGACGCCGGATTGTATGATAATATACGTTTGTCTCGGTCGAGGATGATCATTCCCTCTGACATGTTCTCTGTTATGGTTTGAAATTTTTCGGCAGTCTGTTTTAAGTGTGTCATCTGATTTCGGATAAGCTCGTTTTGCCTCGTGATCTTGTGCAGAAGCGGTGAGAGCTCAAAATATGTCGTTGAAAACTCAGGAGAGCCGAGGTCTATTTCGTTTATCGGTTCAACAATACGTACAGACAGCTTTCTTGAAAGTATGGCAGAGACCAAAAGTATCAGCATACATACTATCAGACAGTACGGCATCGCATTCAAAAACAGTGAGAGCGATGAGTTTTGTATGCTTGAGACTCTCAGAACACTTCCGTCTTCCAGTCTGATTGCGTAGTTCAGAGTTTTTTCAGCCAAGGTATCAGAATAACGTCGGCTGATACCGGTTCCGTACTCGACAGCTTCTTTAAATTCCTCTCTGTCAGAATGGTCGCCAAGAGACGAGGCATCCTTTTTTGAGTCGTTTATTATACTGCCGTCCGGCGAGATCCAGGTGATGCGGTTCGGTGTGTCGAGCGATACAAAATACTCATCACCGCAAATTTCAATAGCAGAAGCGGCAAGATGTGCTTCTGCTGCAAGGTCCTGCTCTACTTTTTTTGAAAAGAAGCTGTTGAGGATGAACACGATGAGTGAAACAGACAGCACAAGTGTCAACAGAGAAACCGCGAAAATACTCAGCGATATTTTCCTTGTCATTTTATGTTGCTCCCGCTTATCTTATATCCGACACCTCGGACGGTCTCGATTATATCTCCGCACTCACCGAGCTTGGTTCTGAGTGTGCGTATATGTACATCTACCGTTCTGTTCTCTCCGTCAAAAGGAAATCCCCATATTCTTTCGAGTATCACGTCACGGGTAAATACAGTATCGCTGTTGGTCATCAAAAGACATAGAAGCTCGTATTCCTTGAGAGTGAGAGCGACATCCTCCCCATCGACGCGTATAATGTGCTTTGATGGGCAAAGGTAGAGATTCTTGCAGGTGTATTCATCGGCATGCTGTACCTGTGCGTCATACCGACGCAAAAGTGCCTTTATTCTCGATATGAGCTCCATCATGGAAAATGGCTTTGAAACATAGTCATCCGCACCGCTGTCAAGACCGAGTACGCGGTCATATTCAGTTCCCTTTGCGGTGAGCATGATTATCGGCAGGGACTTTGTGTCCTGAGAAGATCGGAGCTTTGCAAGGATAGAAAGACCGTCTTCCTCGGGCAGCATTATATCCAGAAGCAGCAGGTTTGGCTTTTCCAGCTTTAGTGCTGCCCAGAACTCAGCGGGAGAAGCAAATGTGCGGGTCTGCATTCCTGAGTTTGTGAGTGCATAGGCTACAAAATTACGAATGCTTTCATCATCCTCGAGTATGTATATCATTCATTTTCCTCCCATGCTTTTATAGCTGTGATGATGCAGTCTGCGGTAGCACGGTTGTTTGCTATCGGTATGTCATATACCTGGGCTATTCGCAACAGAGCCTTAACATCGGGATCGTGCGGCTGTGCTGTCAGGGGATCAGAGAAGAAGATAATAGCATCTATCTTGCCCTCTGCTGTGAGAGCCCCTATTTGCTGGTCTCCTCCGAGAGGGCCGCTTTTATAGGCAAAAACACATAGACCTGTGGATGCGGAAATACGCCCGGATGTAGTGCCGGTACCGCACAGATTGTGACGTGACAGTTCCTCTTTGTTTTTTTCGCACCAATCTATGAGCGATGGCTTCATATTATCGTGAGCGATGAGTGCTATTCTTTTTGGTTTCATAAAGATACTCCTTGAGGTATGTATTCATATATAGTATAACTTATATGAGAAAATATTTCAAGGTCTTGCAGTTTACTTCTATGATAAAGTTAGCTTCTGTAAAAGTACATAACGAAAAGCAAAATGTTGATTTGTTCAACATTTTTTGGAAAGTTGTATTATTTGTGAGCACGGTAGTTGACAAAGGAGAATTGCGGGAGTATAATAATTTGACAATGATCATTAATGTAGGGAAGGTATACGGTGTCGGCGTTTTTGAGTTGAACGAAACGGTCGCTGCCGGAGCTTCTTTTTGTGCTTTTAGCAGTTTTTTATCCGGGAGGTGCTTTGGTTGAAAACAGAAAAACAGGCAAGCTACAGAGCGGCAAAACATGCGGATCTGAGCAAACTCAGCCGTAAGCAACTGCTGGAGCTGCTGCTGCGTCAGACCAAACGAGCAGACGAGCTTGAGCTTCGTCTCGTGGAACTTGAGAAAAAGCTTGAATCAAGACGAATAGCAGAGCTTGAGGCAGGTTCTATTGCTGAGGCGGCACTCAGGCTCAACGGTGTATTCGAGGCGGCTCAGGCGGCGGCGGACCAGTATCTGGAGAACATACGCAGCTGCTCACAAACGGTGCAAGCAGCAGATGATTTAGAAGGTAACGGGGAATGAGCAAGAATACTAAAAACAAGCTCAGATCTCCCTCTGCAGATGCGATCGAGACAGAGCTGAAAAGAGAAAAATACAGACAAAAATACAAGTCAGTGCTCAAGAGTACGTTGTATACTCTGATCGTCGTAGCAGCTGTGGCAGTGTTGATAGCAACGCTCGTCCTTCCGGTCCTTCAGATATCGGGGGAGAGCATGGAGCCCACTCTGGCAAACGGCGAGATCGTTGTACTATTTAAGACTAAAAACTTCGAGCGTGGAGAGCTGTGTGCCTTCTACTATTCGAATAAAATACTCATCAAACGCGTCATTGGACTTCCGGGAGATCAAATTGTGATCGACGGAGACGGTAACGTATACGTAAACGGAAATTTAATCGAAGAGCCGTATCTGTCGAGCAAAGCTCTCGGAGAATGTGATATTGAGTTTCCGTATGAGGTGCCGGAGGGGGAGCTTTTTGTGCTCGGAGACCGAAGAGATACCTCTGTAGACAGCAGAAGCAGCGTAATTGGCTGTATTCCGCGTGATGATATACTCGGCAGGATATTTTTGCGGGTATGGCCCATGAAAAAAATATCTTTCATGAATTGACCCGAGAGAATATGCTTCAATGATCTGGAAAGGAGGCGAGCGGGGTGATTGATAGTACCCTTACCGAATATTTAGGCTCGGTGAACAAAACTAACAGTATCAAAAACAGAATAAAGCTGTGTCTTCCGCTTGTGGCTCTTTTTATCGTTATTGCGGTGTTCTGGTGGTTGAAGCTTATCGGTATAACCATGGCAGGAGAAGCTTTCTGCATGATGGAGGAGCACACACACTCGGATGCTTGCTACGGTGAAGGTGTGGTGTGTACGATCGCCGAGCACACACATACAAGCGACTGCTACTCGGATATGGATGCGGACATCGAGAGTGCATCCGACTGGGAAGCGACGTTCGCCTCGGTGTCGGACAAACTGCCCGCGGCAAGAAAACTGGCGGCGATCGCTGCCACACAGCTGGGGTATAAGGAAAGTGAGCTCAACTTCAAGTTTGGCTCTGACGGAATACGCCGAGGGTATACACGGTACGGTCAGTGGTACGGAAATCCTTGGGGAGACTGGTCGGGGATGTTCGTGTCTTTTTGCCTGAGGTATGCAGGCTACGACAGCGTGCCTGTCTACGGCGGAGCTGAGACTATGCGTCTTGCGTGGCAGACAGAGCAACTTTACAGAAATGAGTTTTATGTACCGTTTGAGGGAGATATCGTATTTCTCGACAAGAACAAAGACCTGAGTGCGGATGCCGCAGCAATAGTGATATCTGTTGCGGAGGACGGCAGGCTTTCCGTAATTGAGGGAGATGTCGAGGGGGAAGTAAGATCGGTAGAATACAAGATCTCTGAGGGCGTTATACTCGGATACGGAGCAACAGAGAAGGACACATCGCCCATGATCATGATGGGGCAGGGAAATGTCGGAGTGTACCTTGGCAGTACAGCGGCGGCAGCTGCAGATACTGTGATCGCACATACTACAGCTTACAATCAGGCGTTGTTTACAAGCACAAACAGCTTTGTTCTCTATACTAGCTCAGGCTCGGAGCATTATGCCTTTGACGGAAACGGCAACGCTGTGCGGATATACATAGATGCAAACGGCAATATAACCTCAGACATAACAGATACGGATCTGTTGCTATGGGGATTTTCAGCTTCCGGCACAACCAACTCGTATCTTATCCGAAACGTAAGTACGGGTAGGTATATGCACGCATTCCCGAACAACGGTACGGGAGTCACGACTTCAGGTGCATATCCGAGTGTGCTTTATACCCAGTCGGACGGCACGGTAAAGATCAAGAGCAACTCCGAGTACGCAAGGCTCAACACATCAAGCGGCAAATATGTCATGACTCAGACCGAGTCGCAGGCGGCAAATTACCGATTTGGAGTTGTGGGACGCTGTACTGTGTGGTTTGACGGAACCTGCGGAGGATTGATGAGTTACGGCGGTTCTCCTGACAGAGGATATGATGTACAGATCGGAGAAACGCTCAAGCTCCCCTCAACGTGGCAGTCACCGGATAAATACAGCTATGTTCTCCGAGGCTGGTATGATGTTATCAACAAAAAATACTATGCTCCCGGAGCTGAAGTGAGTGTCTCTGACAATATGGTGTTTTATGCAGACTGGGTGGCAGGCAGCTATGATATCGGGCAGTTTAATTCACAGGCTGTCAATACAGTATCTGCCCCTGAGTTTGTCAGTGTCAATGTGTTTGATTACGGAGTGCTGTTCAATCTCCTTTCAGAGTCGGTCAGTGTAGAGGTGAACTCGGCATCGCACAAGGAGACCTGGTCGCTTCTTACATCAGGAAATAATCCATATAACGGCCAGCCGACGCTGGACTTCATATTCCGTGACTGGGACAGAGGATCTGAGGATATCTCGTATCCCAAGAATACAAATAATAAAAACAATCCCACAAGTTCGGGAAGTGTATACAGCGGTATCTATACTGAGAAACTCGGGGAGCTGCTGTTTTCAACAGAAAATTCCTTTGACCCGGTAAACGGCACCGGGGTGATAGGAAAACAATACCTCGGAGCCGGAGATAATCTGTTTACCCTGATGACAGATCCGACAGACGAATATTACGGATATTACTTTTACGATTCACAGAGAAATGCGGCCTCGTACAATCAGAGCGAGGGGCGGTTTTATGTATACGATTATCTGGAGTGCACTACCGATTCAGCGGGCAGTAATGATGCTATCGGAAGATATTCGGACTTTTTGCCTCTGAACTCGCCATACGCAAATACCAACGGCAATACAGTACCTACATATACCTATGACGGTATAAACGGGGAGTACGTCGGTACTACCCATTATAAGTACGATGCCAAGTATTCTGACAGCAATAATTCTACAGATAACGTCGCATCAAACTTCTGGTTCGGTATAAGCGTAGATGTGAACTTCTATCTGCCGCATTCTCCGGGTTACAAGGGTGCCGACGGCTCTTGGGGCAACCAGGATCTGTACGGAAAGGAACTTCACTTTAAGTTTTCGGGGGATGACGATGTATGGATATTTGTAGACGGAGAGCTTGTGCTTGACCTTGGAGGTATTCACGGAGCTGAGAGCGGAGACGTGAACTTCTCAAGCGGCATCGTCACCGTAAACGGCACGCAGTCGGACACAGTCTACGATATACAGCCGGGCGAGCATGTATTGACTATCTACTATCTCGAGCGAGGAAGCTCAAGATCGAACTGTGCGATCTATTTCAACCTTGCTCCCCGATTCAGTCTTGATATCCGCAAGGAGGATGTCATATCACAGCAGGTACTCAACGGGGCGGAATTTGCCGTGTTTGAGGATATCGACTGTACTGTACCTGCACAGCTTTGGACAAGCAAACAGGCATACGAAAGAGGCGATGCATCCACCAATGTCTTTACTGTGGAAGACGGCAAGGCAAGCATGTGGGGACTCTCGCCGGGTATTACTTATTATATCAAGGAGACAAAGCCTCCTGACGCTGAGGGATATAGCCGTGCCAGCGGTATAATTTGCCTATATATAGACAAGCGTGTCACCTCCTCGTCGACCGTTGAGATAGTTCCCGAGTGGGACGTAGTAAACGGCGAGCCTATTGCCGTATCACCCGGCTTTACCGTTCACGGCTTTATGATAGAGGATGAGACGCAGAGTGCGTATATCACGGTCACAAACGCTCAGGATTGGGTCGTAGAGACGACTACCGTAAAGGCAGAGAAACTTTGGAATGATACATTGGATCATACGTACGACAGCGTGACGGTGTATCTTACGGTTTGCGATCCTGATGGGACGGTGCGGCGAATACGCGAGATAGAACTCAGCGAATACAACGACTGGGAGTATCTATGGACGAGCCTTCCCAAATACGGTCCTGATATGGTGACACCTATTGTGTACGGAGTAGAGGAAGCGTACAAGTCGGGCTACGGCGTTAAGGTCGAACGGCTTGAATATATTACCATAGAAACGAGCACTTGGGCAGAATCAATGATGTTTGAAAACGGAAAACAGTACCTTCTCAAGACATCCGGCGGATATCTGTCTGCACAGTCTACATCGAACAATACATTTTGCTTTGTAGATGAACAAACTGCCAAGAGCTCCTTCCTTGCTACATGGACGGCGACTGTATCGGGAGGATATGTAAAGCTCGCAAACGGTGCAGGACAGACGATCACGATGAACAGCTCTTGGTATAACAGATACTATACTGTAACAAATTCATCCGGCAATCAAAATCTGTCATATACAGATACCGGCAGCGGTATAAGGCTTTACTATACACAATACAACACAAAATACTATCTCGGAGCTTTATCCGGAAACGGACAGCTACAGGCACCTACAAACGCTAATTCTGCACTGACCTTTGTTCCTATGACATTGATCACCGAGACAACGGTAGAGCAGGTAAAGGACCATCATTTCAGAATTACGAATACCCCTCTCCTGAAAGAAACTTCGGTAAAGGTCATCAAGGAGTGGGACATAGGTATGGCATCTGCCGATATATACCAAAGAGCACTGGTAACCGTCAAGCTTTACGCAGACGGCAAGGATACAGGACGCACGGTCACCCTTAGTCTGAAGAACGGTTGGACCGAGACCTTCCTTGGACTTCCGTACGAGAATGAAGACGGCAGTGTGATAGAGTATACGGTAGTTGAGAGCTGGGATACCGAAGATTGGCTCGCACGGTATTCCGAGATAAGGCGTATACCCGGAGAGCCCGGTACATACGAGCTGACCGTCACAAATGTGTACAGATGGGGCAGAGGCTATGAGCTTCCCCAGACCGGCGGAGACGGAGTATCAATGTGGGTACTTAGCGGAGCGGCGATAATGCTCGCCTCGCTTGTATCATGGTGCATTTTGAGGTGCAGGCGGAAAGGAGGTAAGGTACAATAACCTCCATTCGGCAATACTGACGCCGAGAAATGCAACATTATAAAATTTAAAAGCAAAAAATAAAAAAACAGAAAGGAAAGAAAAAAATGAAAAAGTTTTTTGCAATTCTTCTCGCAGCACTGATGCTCGCATCAGTATGCTCTCTCAGTGCATTTGCTGCAGACCCCTCAACTCTTGAGGCGAACGGAACCATCACCATTAACGGAGCTAACGCTGACGCTACTTACGAGACGTACAAGCTGCTCTACCTCGAGAGCTACAACAACACCTCAGGTGCTTATTCCTACAAGGTAAATGAGAACTGGGTGGATTTCTTTAAAGCAGGAACAGGTGCTTTTGATTACGTTGCTATCGACGCTCAGGGCTACGTTACCTGGATCAACGGCGATGATGATGCAAGCGTAGCTGCATTTGCTCAGCTTGCACTTGCTTTTGCAAAGGCAAACGGCATCGCTCCTGTCAGAAGCACTAAGAATGCGGGCGAGTTCACTATCGACGGCACTCTTGGAAAGTTTACAGGACTTGAGCTTGGTTGGTATCTCGTAGACTCCTCTGTCGGAGCACTCTGCGGACTTACCACCACAAACCCCAATGCAGTTATCAACGTAAAGAACGGAGTTCCCTCTATCGACAAGCAGGTAAAAGAGGACTCCACAGATCAATGGGGAGCAAACAGCACAGCTGATATCGGACAGACCGTTAACTTCCGTGTGACTATCTCTGTTCACGACGGTGCACAGAACTTTGTTCTTCACGATGATATGAGCGAAGGTATCACCTTCAAGGGTGTTACAGATATCCAGTATGTTGATCCTGCAGATCACGCAAACGACCGCACACTTGTTGCAGGCACAGATTACTATGTTCTCACCAAGGCCGGTATCACCGATGCTACCGATGATGATATTGCTGCCGACGCACACGATGCTTCTGAGGACTGGGATTGTACCTTTGAGGTTCACTTCTCTGACGACTTTATAGACGGACTTGATGTCAACGACAAGATCATAGTTCACTATGACGGTATGCTCAACAGAAATGCACTTATAGCTTCCGCTAACATTAACGAAGCTAAGCTTGAGTACGGTGATCATCATTACACTACAGAGGACAAGACCGAGACCTTTACCTATGGCTTTGACCTTATCAAGACCGACGCATCGAGCAACCTTATCGAGGGTGCAACATTTAAGATCTACGACGCTGCAACAGGCGGAAACGAGGTTGCTGTTGTTCTCATGGATGACGGTGTGACCTATCGCCGTGCAAGAGCTGATGAGACAGGTGTCAAGATCTCGATGATCGGAGGAAAGGCTCGTCTGGTCGGATTTGACAACGGTACATATTACCTTGAGGAGATCGACGTTCCTGCCGGCTTTAACAAGCTTGCCCACCGCCAGAAGTTCATTATCGCAGACGGCAACCTTGATGCATCCTTCCTCGACGGTATCTACTCTGTCGGTTCCGGAGTTCAGGTAATCAACAAGTCAGGTTCCGTTCTTCCCGAGACAGGTGGCTTTGGTACTATGATGTTCGTTCTCGTAGGCGGACTTATGGTCGTAGCTACAGGAGTAGTTCTTGTATCCAAGAAGAGAATGTCCAAGCTCGGCTAATTTACACTAATTGCGTTTTGATAACGGACACGGGAACTCTGTTCCCGTGTCCGGATCAAATACAGGATCAGGGAGAAGCGTATGAAAAAGAAGAATAAATGGTCTACCTTCATACTTTTGCTGTTTTTTTTCATAGGTCTCTCCGTAATGCTGTATCCCGCGATAAGCTCCTATTGGAACTCACGCACACAGTCGATGGCAATTACCGACTATGAAAAGATGCTCGCCAATATGCCAAAAGAGGATTACGATGCATATTTCGAGCGTGCCGAGGAATATAATACAGCCCTTGCGGCTTTGCCGATGCCGCTTTTTGAGTATGGAGAGATCGGCGGTTACTACGATATACTTGATCTAAGCGGAAACGGAATGATGGGGTATATCTCTATAGAAAAGATAGGAGTAGAGCTGCCTTTGTATCACGGTACGAGCGAAAGCGTGCTTGGCGTGGCAGCAGGGCATATTGAGGGGACTAGCTTTCCTATAGGAGGAGAGAATACTCATGCAGTAGTGTCTGCACACCGAGGATTACCTAATGCTACGCTCTTTACCCATCTTGACAGGATGGAGCTCGGAGATACGTTTGACTTTACCATATTTGACCGTACCTTTACGTATCAGGTAGATCAGATCAAGACCGTATTACCTACCGATACCTCTGATATAACCATATCAGCAGGAAAAGAATATTGCACATTGCTTACCTGCACTCCATACGGTATAAATACGCATAGGCTGCTTGTACGCGGAAGAATAATTGACTCTATGCAGCAGAGAAACATATATGTACGCTCGGACGCACATCTGATAGACTCGCTTATAGTAACGCCCGTTGTTGCTTTGCCTATGTTGTTTGTGCTGATGATGATAGTCCTCTTTAAGCCTGCAAAAAAAGAAAATACAGGAGATGAAACGTAATGAAAAAGTTGATATCGCTTTTTTTGCTGTGCACGGTTATTTGTACAGCGGCGTTTTTTTGCGTTATATATGCGGGAGCAGAGCCGCTTGATACATCTCACCCATGCTCGCTTACTCTCTGCTATACACACAACTCGCAAGTATACCGGGGACTCCGTATACAAACTTACAAGATAGCACAGCTGCGTTCGGACGGCGAGTTTGAGCTATGCACCGAATTTCAAAAATATCCGGTCAGAATACATGATGTGAGAAGCCAAGCAGAGTGGAAAAAGATCACAGCTACGCTGTCTTCTTATATAACCGCCGATTCTATCGTACCGCATTATACAAAAGTCACAGACAGCGAGGGAAAGGTCAGTTACGAAAATATCACTACGGGGCTGTATCTGACTCTTGCCGTGCGTCACGAGACGGATGAGCGTGTGACTGTCTTTGAGGATTTTATCACCGCAGTGCCCTCTGTTGACGGCAACGGTGAATACATTTATGATGTGACAGCCATACCGAAACAGCGGTCATATACACCTACTCCGAGTGAAACTGTATACAAGGTAGTAAAGCAGTGGAAGGATTCCTCGGACTCCGCGGGCAGACCTGATGGGGTGGATGTGGATATATTCAGAGATGGGGTGCTTGTGGAAAGCGTGCGTCTGAGTGCTGAGAACGACTGGTGTTACAGCTGGACAGCCTCAGATGACAAGAGCATCTGGAGTGCAGTCGAAAGAAACGTTCCCGACGGATACAAGGTAACGGTAGACTCGGATGGAAAAACGATCGTTATCACAAATATTCGTGATATAGCAGAACAACCGCCGTTTACAGGGGATACAGAGCCGCTGTGGCATTATGTATTGGTACTGTGTGTGTCGGGAGTGGCTCTTATCGCGGTAGCCGTGTTGCGTCAGAGGCGTGAGCGATGAATAAAGAGAAAAAAACGAGCAAGCTCACGCTTGCTTTGATGATACTCGGAATATTACTGATAGTTGCAGCAGCGGCGGCGGTGAGTGTGTCTGCTGTGATCGGGAACAAAGCGGCTCGGGATGCGTATACAACGGCAAACAGACTGTTTTCTCTGATGCCTGAGGTGAAGAATGCCGCCGCTGATGACAGAATAGATATGACAATGCCGACAGTCAGCATTGACGGGGCGGATTTTTGCGGAGTAGTAGAAATACCGAAATACAACGCTACCCTGCCTGTATATGCCTCTTGGAACAAAGCAAGGCTGAGCCTTTATCCTTGCAGATACATGGGCAGCATTTATGACGGAAGTCTCGTTATCGGAGGAGGCGATGCCGCAGGGCAGTTTGACTTTATGAAGTCTATCAGCTCATCCGATACCGTGTACGTAACCGACATGACAGGTATGAGGTATTCATACAGTATAAGGGATGTCAAACTGACAGATGATGCATCGACCGACACTCTTACTGAGGACGGTGCAGAGCTGGTTTTATTTGCACGTAACAGCTACGGAGGCGGATATACGGTAGTTTTGTGCGATAGATAGATCAATAACAAAAAAAGCGGAAGATGTCCTTAGAACATAAGGAGTCTTCCGCATTTTTCTATAGCTGAGAAGAGCCGCTAGTTTACCGTTACGCTCATGCGATTGGGAAGGCATATCAAAGTATCTCCTGATTCGGATATCCTGCCTTGATGCATACACAGTCTGTCAGGACAGTCGGCATGCTTGATGTAAGCTGCACCGTCCTCTATCACCAGTACGTTTTGACCTCCTGAGGAGGATGTGACAGTTAGCTCCAGTGTGTCAGAGAGCCTGTATTGACCTACGGTTTCTCCGTTTGACTTAACTGTGACACAGCTTCCCATATCCTTTGGCAGAAGCGTAAATACAAGCATCAGGATCCCAACTGCCAAAACAAACAAAAAAAGCAGAAGGTCGCCTTTTTTGAATACAGCTTTTGCTTTGTTCAAAAAATCACCGCCTTCTGCTTTTTTACATCTTTTTGAATTTCGTTTTTCAGTCTCTGACATACAGGCCTGCAAACACAGCTGAACATCGGTGAGACGATAAATGCGTTCGTTTGCCCGCTGTATTGTATGCAGTAATTACATGAGAAGCTGATTGTCAGACTGCTTCTTCTTTACTGTATTTGTGTATACCTCTAAAGTCGGACAGCTGTATACAGCCCACAGGGCAGACCGAAGCACAAGTCTCGCAATGTACACACTTAGAGTAGTCTATTTGAGCCAGATTGTCGATGACATGTATAGCATCATGCTCGCAGGATCTTTCGCATTTCTTGCATGCGATACATGCGTTGTCGCATTTCTTTCTCGCGATTGCTCCTTTTTCCTTGTTGACACAGGTAAGTACCACCTTGTCTACATCAGGCATGAGTTTGATTATGTGATTTGGGCAAGCCTTGGCACAGAGTCCGCAGCCTGTGCATTTTCTGCTGTCAACATGAGCTATGCCGTTTTCGATACATATAGCATCGTTTGGGCATACCTTTGCACAGTCGCCGTAACCCAGACACCCATGCTCGCATGCTTTGGCTCCGTTCCAGAGGATGTTAGCCGCCGCACAGCTCTCGATGCTCTCGACATACTCATGCTTGTATTTTGACTTGTTGCAGTCTCCCACACAGGCAACGAATGCTACCTGTTCAATAACATCCGCAAATTCGACGCCGAGAATGTCGGATATCTTTTTAGATGCGGCGTCTGCTCCGGGAATGCAGAGGTTTGTTCTTTTCTCACTTCCGTCGGCAAGAGCACATGCGTAACCGTCACAGCCTGTGTATCCGCACGCACCGCAGTTTGCTCCAGGAAGGGCGGCACGAATGTTCTCTTCGGTCTCGTTTTTCTCAACACTCATAAATTTCGCCGCGAGTACGAGAATGACCGAGCATACAAGTCCTATACCGCCGACAATGGCAGAGGCTATCAGAATACCGTTCATTTCAATACCTCCTTTAAGCGAACAAGCCTTCCGCTATACCGCCGAATCCCATGAAGGCAAGCGAAACGATAGCGGCAGCGACAAGTGTGATCGGCAGTCCCCTGAACGCCTTTGGAATATCGGCAGTCTCAAGGGTCGAGCGAACTCCGGAAAACAGTACCATAGCCAGCAAAAATCCGAGTCCGCAGCCAAGTGAGCTTACCATAGACTCAGCAAAGTTGTAGCCGTCATTTATGTTATTGATAGTTACGCCGAGCACGGCACAGTTAGTAGTGATCAGAGGCAGGTATACTCCGAGAGATGCATGAAGGGAGGGGATGAATTTCTTGAGAGCCATCTCGACAAACTGCACAAGAGCAGCGATAACCAGAATGAACACTATCGTCTGCATGTAGTCCATGCCGAGGGCGTTGAGAACATATATCTGCAGAGGATATGTGACTGCAGTAGCTACAAGCATTACGAACGTAACAGCAATTCCCATACCGGTAGCCTGCCCGAGCTTTTTAGATACTCCGAGGAAAGGACATATTCCGAGAAAACGGTTGAGGACATAGTTGTTTGTGAGAATGCCTGCCAGCAGTATTGTTACCAAACTTTGCAGTGTCATATTGCCATTTCCTCCTTTTTGTTATTGTTGCAGCCCGAGGCGGTTTTGCCGCAGACAGCTGCCTGAGGACAGCCTGAGCAGCCAAATTCCGTCTTTTTCGTTGCTTTGCCGCCTGAGACTGCGGCGAGTATCGCCATCAGGGTACCGAATACGAAAAATCCGCCGGGAGCTTGAGTGAGTACGGGAATTTTGAAGCTTGAGAGCAGGGGGATCTCTATACCGAACCATGAGCCTGCACCGAATACCTCACGCACTGTCGCCATACACACAAGAGCCAGAGTAAATCCGATTCCCATGCCTATTCCGTCAAGAGCGGAGTCGAACACGCTGTTCTCTCGTGCGAACATCTCGGCACGCCCCAGTATAATGCAGTTTACAACTATCAGATCCAGGTAAGAGCCCAGCAGCGTGTTGATATCGGGAAGGTAAGCCTTCACTATCAGCTTTACTATAGTGACAAATCCCGCGATAACCACTATGTAGCAGGGTATGCGTACACTGTCGGGAATTATCTTTCTTAATGCGGAGATAGCCATGTTCGAGCATACAAGAACGAACAGAGCCGCCAGTCCCATGCTCACCGCTCCGAGTACATTTGAAGTAACAGCAAGCGTCGGACATGTTCCGAGTACAAGTACGAGTACCGGGTTTTCTTTGATTATACCTTTGAGAAGGATGGATGCTTTGTTATTTTTCATATTATGCCTCCTCACTTGACCGAGTCAAATGCAACGAATGCATCTGATACCGCCGCCTTGAATGCCTTTGATGATACTGTAGCTCCGGAGAGGATCAGATCTCCGTCGAGTGCGGCACCGTAGCCGATGTATCTGCCTGTGTA
>JAZNOK010000118.1:0-14672 GCA_045580775.1 Eubacteriales bacterium | reverse complement strand
AATAGCAGCACCATCTTCGTTTATAACGCCGTCTGTAGCTACATTAGCATTGTCATTTGTTCCGAGTGCTATTACTACTGCGTCAGCATCACCGAACTGCATCGAAAGTCCGTATGAGGATGATCCGTAGTAATCATTGTAAATACCGTAGAATGCGTGTGCACCGGGATAACCGAAGTTACCTACAACAGCACCCTCGCCAAGCAGCTTCTGAAGCTGTACAGGATAGTTATGGTTGTAGAGGTGGTAGCTGTATCCGTCTACATCCTCTGAAGTTGCACATGTACCCCATGTGATAGAGTCTCCGACAGTGATCACACGAATAGGATCGCTGTTCTTGTTTGCCTCGCCGTTTGCAGTATCATAGTTTACTGTATCGACATCGGCACTTCCTGTGTAAGTAGCGGTACCCATAACACCCTTGGCATCAGAAGTTACGCCCTCTGCGAATACTGCTCCTGCAGTATTGAGTGTGAAGTTACCGTAAAGGGGAGTATCTCCGGGCATGCAGATAGCGTCTATCTTGCTGCCTGCCTTTGTGAAGTTACCTGTCAGGTTAAGTGTGATGTTACCCTCGTTCTTTGTATCCTGCCATACAGCAAGGCCATCGGTTCCGAGGTAAGCCTTAATAACAGGGTCTGTCTGTACCTTAACTCCGTTGTAATATACGCCGAGTCTGCCAACACCGTAAACAGGAGAGTCAACTGTACCTGCTATATTAGCTGTGACATCACCCTTGATTATGTTGGATCCTGTGAGATAAACTGCGTTTACAGGATAAAGATCGTCTGCGGGAGTATTGTTTGTGAACTTAGCTTTTACACCGATATTGATGGTGGTATCGCCGTAGTAAGTACCTACGGAAGCGGACTGACCGAAACGTCTGTTACCGCCGTAGAAATACAGCCACTCACCGGCGTTGATAGTTACGTTCTGATCTTCATATACGGAGATCTGAGCTGCATTCTTACCGCCCTGATAGTCTGCAGAAGCATTCTGAGAGTAACCCATAATGATACCTACAGTACCGGTGGTGGTAGTGGAAGTCTCAACAGTATTTCCTTCATCATCGGTAGACTCGGTTACTGTTGTCTTGGTAAGGAGCATCTGGCAGTTGTCATTTACGGTAACGTCATGTCCCTGGAAAGCGATAAGACGCTCTGCGTAGGTGGACTTGAATGTAACACCGTCAAAGATCACATCCGACTCAAGATACAGGTTACCTGCATCGAGATTAAAGCCGGCACCGTTAGGCTCAGTCTCACCGGGAAGGATCGCTGAGAATGTGAGTGTACCCTCGTGCTTTGGAGTGTATACGCCGGGGGTATCGCCCATCATATAAATCGTACCGCCGTTCGGTCCGAGTGTAGCTGCGGCATCATATATGGACTGAACAGGTGTATCGGGAGTAAGTCCGTCATATACATAATCTCCGCCGTCAGCCTCGGGAAGAACATAAACTGCATCAGGATATGTGCTTCCTATATTAATGTAGTTAAACGCATTGTCGCCTTCCTTAGGCCAGCCGTTCTGTCCGCCGCCCTCGAAAGTAGTAGTCTCGTAGGTCTTGTCTCCTACGAAGTAGTACTTCTGATAGTTTGTCAGCCATGCGGTAGAGATCTTATTGATGGAACCGCCTGAATATGTGAAGTAAAGGCCGCCCGAGTTTACAACAGGAGCGTAACGTGCACCTACATAGATCTTGTCTATAGTACCGCCGCTTACATTATAGTATACTCTGCCTGTTTTAAGATTTTCGGAGAGCTTATATGCGAGCATAAGGCTGGCATCTGCCTTGTTGAAGGAACCGCCGCTTACATTTACATATACTTCCGCTCCGCCTGTTACCTTGGTAGTTTCAGCGGTGCTGTTACCAAACGAAAGTGCACATACGTAGCTGGAGAAAGTACCCTTTGTAACGTTCAGAGTTACGCTGTCGTTAACAACAACATCGCCTGTTACGTTAAGACCGCATACGGCCTTTGAATAAGTTGTTTCGTTGTTAAGGTTAAGAGTTACGTCGTCTGCAGTAAAGTCATTTCTGTAAGAACCGCCGCAGATATAGTTAGTAACGGTACCGCCGTTGAAGGTGGTAGTAGCCGAACCTACAACGTTTGAGGTTACGACCTTTACATTCGCCATAAGAACACCGTTGATAAACGCAAACGAACCGCCGTTGATGGTGAGGTCGGAGTTTCCGAATGTTGCATTCTTGGTACCGTAGCAGTATCCCTCAACAGTATTGAATGTACCGCCGTTGATAACAGTAGTAACATTACCGTAATAGCCGTAGCTTCCGCTGTATGCCATACCGTCTACACGTCCTGTGAATGTACCGCCGTTGATGGTAAGTGAAACATCACCGTATGTACCCCATGTGGAGTTGTAGGTAGCACCGCCGAGGTTAGCAAAAGTACCGCCGTTGATCTCGATAACCGCATTACCGTAGTAACCGTTGGTAGCACCGATAGAAAGACCTGCAAAGGACGATACATTTCCAACGCCCTCGCCTACAGTGATATAAGCAGTACCGGTATATGTACCATCTGTGGTCATTCTGTTCATACCTACGACTGTGTGGTAGTTACCGGACTTAAGGATAATATGAGTATCCTTATCGGTAGAACAGATATCTCCGTCGGGGAAATCTGTACCCTGGTCATAACCGAGAACAAGCAGATTGTAGTCACTGGTAATGCTCTCGCCCATGGTAATGAAGTGTCCTCTTCCGTAGAAAACGGGGTTGGTGCTGCAACCGAAGTGAAGACTTTCAAATGTGGTAGGACCGCCGAGGATGAAATGGTTTGACTTTTCGCTTCCGTGGTCATTCCAAACATCGAAAGTCAGCTGTGCTCCGCAGTCAGCCGCATAGTCGATACCGTCATAAATGGTCGTTATGTAGATAAGACCGTCATGTGCGGGCATCTGGAAGCGTCCGTCTACGAGAGTCTCGGTCACAGTCTGTGTAGTCTCTGTGCCGTCTTCAGCCGTTACCGTTGTGTCGTATGTATACTCATAGGTAGAAAGAGGTTCTTCCGATATACTTACGTTTCCGCAGATAACGATAGTTCCTCCCTCATTTCCGAGCAGCTCAACTGCACGGGTAAGTGTACGAACGGGGCTGTCCATCATCGAGCCATCATACTCGTCATCGCCCATATCGTTCGATACATAAACTACCGCGTCGCTTGAGAGCGTAGGCTCTGTGTTGCCCGACGTGGCAGTCTGCTCTTGTGCTGTCTGCTCAGTCTCGGATGCAAACACCGAAACGGGAAGCATACCCATGACCATGAAAACAGCCAGCAAAAGTGCTAAAAGTTTCTTGCCTTTCATAATTTTTGATCCTCCTGAAATATTATTTTTTTGGATACAGCATCATTATAACTCAAATATGACAAAAAGTAAATCCCAAAAGCAAACCTAATTACTGCAGTTTGCACAATCATTTCATTTTTTCGGCTCTTGGATTTTGTTTACAAATTGTCTATTGCTTTTTTGGGTAAGTTGTACTAAAATGTTTTTCAAAGTTCGCCCCAGAAATGCATTACGTTTTATGAGAGGTGCTATGTTCGGATACGTCAAGCCCAAAAAAAGCGAAATGAAGATCAGAGAATACGATACATACAGGGCGGCATACTGCGGACTGTGCCGTGCCATGAAGGAAACGACAGGACAGCTCTCACGCCTTGTGTTAAACTATGATTTTGTATTTCTCTGCCTTGTACGTGCGGTATTGGAGAAGGAAGCACTCACTGTATCCTATCACAGATGCCCGGTCCATCCGCTCAAAAAAAGACCGATGCTCGACATTACTCCTTCACTTTGTTTTTGCTCCTCGGCGACACTTGAGCTCACTTATTGCAAGGTTCAGGATGACTTCCACGACAGCTCAAGGGGCAAAAAAATCCTCTGCGGAATAGTTTTTCCTTTTTTTAAATATTTAAAAAAGCGTTCATCCCTCTCCGAACTTGAAAAGAAGATAAATGAACACCTGTGCACGCTGACAGAGCTTGAAAAGAGACATGAGCCTTCCGTCGACATGCCGGCGTCGGTGTTCGGGGAACTGCTCGGAGAGGTTTTTTCATACGGACTTTGCGGAAGTGAGCTTCTTCTCGCACGTGAGATAGGATATCACACAGGAAGGTTTGTATACGTCTCGGACGCTGCGGATGATTATGAAAAAGACAAAAAAAGCGGAAACTACAACCCGATACGGGAGCTTTACGGAGATGCTTTGAGCGAGGAAAACAGAAAGGGCATCAAGACCGCCCTCCTCTGTGAGCTGTCGGAGCTTGAGAGAGCGGTGGAGCTTTTGGACTTTTCCGATCACCGCGACATAGAGGGCATCATAAAAAACATTATCTATCTCGGCATGCCCGAGGTGATGGACTCGGCACTTCTGCCAAAGAACAATACATCGAACAGACTCCGAAAGGACGTGAATATAAAATGACCGACCCATACAAGACTCTCGGAGTGAGTCGTGACGCAACAGACGATGAAATAAAAAAAGCATACAGAGAGCTTGCAAAAAAATATCATCCCGACAACTACCAAGACTCAGCTCTGTCGGAGCTTGCCGCTGAAAAAATGAAGGAAATAAACGAGGCTTATGACACCATCCAAAAGCAGCGTCAAAGCGGCAGAAGCTCAAGTTCAAGCACAGGCTCGGGCTCCGGATACGGGGCATCCAGCTACCCTCAGATACGCCGGATGATAAACGAGGGAAGATACTCCGAAGCTGAGATCAACCTCGACTCCGTGAACCAAAGCTCCAGGAATGCAGAATGGCATTATCTGAAGGCTGTCATCCTTCTCCGACGCGGGTGGATGTACGATGCACTCAACCACATAGACATCGCATGCAATATGGACCCGCAAAACGAAGAATACCGCCAGCTGAAGCTGAATCTGCAGAGAGGAGCACACTCTTACGGCAGGACCTACCGCACACGCACGAGTGCTTCCGACTGCTCCGGATGCGATATGTGCACGACCCTGTTATGTGCTGATTGTCTGTGTGAATGCTGCGGCGGCGACCTCATACGGTGTTGCTGAACCGTGCGAATATGACTGTACACACAATGAAACAAAAAACAAAAAAGCTGACAGTGTCCGCTATGCTCTGTGCTCTTACTCTGATACTTATGCTCGCAGGCTCGGTAATAGAAGTCATGGACCTGAGCGTCAGTGCTGTCGCTTCCTTTGCGGTGATATTCTCTGTCATCGAGCTTGGCGGTGCGTATCCTTTTCTCATTTATGCATCATCCTCCATCCTCGGAATGCTGATACTGCCCTCAAAGCTCCCCGCACTTTATTACGTTATGTTTTTCGGATGGTACCCGATAGCAAAGAAAGCTCTTGAAAAGTTACCTCGATTCCTGTGTTGGATACTTAAAATATCCGTATGTGCCCTGTCGGTCACAGCCATACTTGCTACAAGCGTGCTTTTTGTATCCTCGGAGGCTGCGGTAGCTCTGAGTATATGGGTGTATGCTGCATGCATACCGGTGTTTATCCTATATGACATAGCCCTATCAAGGATACTTCGCTCATACCTTCTTGTATGGCGTCGAAAGTTCAAGAGCATCTTTTCGCCTCGCGGCAGATAACTTTATATGAGATCTTCGGAAGCTTGTGCTGCCGGATTATATGATCTTGTGCTGTTAAAATATATATATTTGAAGAGATATTGCAGTCTTTTTGCAAAATCTCTTCTTTTTTATTGCTGTTTTTATTGACTTGACCGTGTTTATGATATATAATTATATAATCCGTAATTATATCTATTTACAGAACAAGAAAAGAATTAGGAGAAACAAAATGATCAAGAGCATGACAGCCTTCGGCAGAGCCAAGGTATCAGCTGAACAGTGCGACATCACAGTCGAGATCAAGAGTGTCAACTCAAAGTACCTCGATCTCTCTCTCAAACTTCCGCGTCAGTATACCTTTCTTGAAGACAAGATACGCTCGTACATCACCGAGCGTGCAATAACCAGAGGAAAAGTAGAGGTATATGTCGGTGTAGACTCCTACAGCTCAGAGGTGGCGGGGATCGCTATCGACGCCGAGTATGCGGCGGCATACATTGCAGCTTTGAGAGATCTTCGCGATACATTTTCCCTGCCGGATGACATCACTACCGTGAATGTAGCACAGAACAGGGAGCTGTTCAACATCAAAAAGAGCGACAAAAACGCCGATGACGTATGGCAGACAGTAAAAGCCCCGCTTGACAGTGCGATAGATGCATTCCTCGAAGCGAGAGCAAACGAAGGAGAACGCATAGAGCAGGACCTCAGAAAGAAAATTGATAACATCAAGGAACTGACCGGCGGCATAGACGCTCTGTCAGCACATGATGTAGATGCAAAATACGAAAAGCTAAAAGAAAGAATAAAAAAGATTGTTTCCGACAACAACATAGTTATTGACGAGCAAAGGCTGCTGACTGAATGTGCCATATTTGCCGACAAGATAGCTATTGACGAGGAGCTTGTTCGGTTACGTTCGCATTTTGTTACATTTGAAGAAATACTGAGAAAGGACACGGCAGTGGGCAGAAATCTTGATTTTCTGCTGCAGGAGATCAACCGAGAGATCAACACTATCGGCTCAAAGTGCAACAATGCCGAGACCGCACGGATAGTAGTAGCCGTCAAGTGTGAGATAGAAAAAATTCGCGAACAGATACAAAATATCGAATGACCGCAGTCAAGGAGAAACAAAAATGAAATTTATAAATGCGGGCTACGGCAACATGATCGCCTCCGAGCGTGTCGTGTGCATAGTCAGCCCAGACAGTGCCCCCATAAAGAGGCTCATCCAGGATGCAAAGGACAGCGGCAGAGTGATAGATGTTTCATGCGGCAGGAGAACACGTGCTGTCATTATCACAGACAGCGACCATGTTATTCTTTCCAGTGTCCAATCCGAGACTATTTCCAACAGGCTGGACGACAGCACCGACTATGACGAGGAGGAGGATGCATAATGGCAAAAAAAGGAAAGCTGTTCGTTATCTCAGGACCTGCCGGAAGCGGCAAAGGTACGGTAATGAACCTGCTCACAGAGAAAAACGGCTCTTTTGCTCTCTCGGTGTCCCTGACATCAAGACCGCGGCTGAAGGGAGAAGAAGAAGGAGTAAATTATTATTACGTCACCCGCGAGCAGTTTGAAAAGAGCATCGCAGAAGGTGAGGTGCTTGAATACACCGAATACTGCGGCAACTACTACGGAACACCGAAAAAGCGTGCACTCGACGTATTAGACTCAGGAAAGCACCTTCTGCTCGAGATAGAGGTGGACGGTGCCATGCAGATCAAGCGTGCGTACCCTGAGGCTGTGCTCGTCATGATACTGCCTCCAAACGCAAAAGTGCAGGAGCACAGACTCCGCACACGCGGCCGTGACAGTGAGGACTCCATTCAAAAGAGACTCGTGCGTACACGCGAGGAGCTCAAGCTCGCAGGCAACTATGACTATATACTTCTCAACGAAGACGGCATGGCTGATGCCGTGGCAGATGCGATAGCTTTGATATCCGAAGACAGATCAGACGAGGTAACAAACTCCCCTGACGCTGTCGCAACTTACTTTAACTGAGATCACACAAACAAAAAATATACAACACATAACAGGAGAACAGAAAAATGATCAAGCCTTCCATAGAAGAACTTACAAGCAACGGACTTAACAGATATGAGGTAGTTGTAGCTACCGCAAAATGTGCAAGAATGCTAACCGATGAATACTGCGAAAAGCGTGCAGTAGCAGAAAAACTCATTGCAAACAAGGAAACAGACAAGAGCCTCGCTGCCCTTCTCAAGGACGAGCTGAGTGATGAAAGAGCCGTTACGAGTGCTGTCAGACGCATCTACAGCGGTGAATTTGAAATAGCAAAGGAAGCTGCAGCAAAGCCCCTGTCTGAAGAAACCTATGACGTTGAGGACAGCGACAGCACCTCAGACGGTGAGTCGTTGCAGTAATGTGCCGCTACGTATCGGCGTATATACTTGATGTTCCTTATCATCTTGACCGAGAGTACGATTATTATATCCCGGAGCATCTGTCAGGAGATATTACGGTAGGGAGCATAGTAACTGTCCCCTTCGGTGTATCCAACAGACGAATGTATGCCGTGGTCAGCAAGCTCAAAGACGAGAGTGAGTACAAGAGAACAAAGCCCCTTGCATCTGTTACGGACAGACGTTTTGCACTGAGCGAGGAGATGCTCGGGCTGTGCTATTTTCTGCGTGAACATACTCTGTGTACGATCGGAGAGGCTGTAAGGTGCATGCTTCCGTCAGCTCTGTTTCAAAAAGCACAGCAGATGCTGGTAGTATGCGATCCGTCGCAGGCTGTCCGTCTCAGCTCCGCCGAGAGTACGGTATATGAGCATGTTCTCTCATACGGTCCCGTCTCCGAGAAGAAGATCGTCTCCGAATACGGCAAGGATGCCGACGGTGTAGTACAAAAGCTGATACGAAAGGGACTGCTCAAACGTGAATATACCGTCAAAGATAATACAAACACGGTATTCAAAAGCTATATTTCCCCCGCAGGCGATATAAACGAGCTTAAACTGTCAGCAGAGCATTCACCGAATGCCTCTGTCAAGCTGAGAAGCGAAGGACAACGCAAGCTTCTTCTCTGTGCTCTGAAACTTGGTAAGTGTGAACGCGGAGAGCTTTTGCGAGAGTCTGATGCAAGCGTTGCACAACTGCGAAGCCTGCTGGAGCGTGGAATGCTCATCGAAGAAAAAGAAGAAGACTACAGAAACCCCTACAAAGATATAAAAATTGACTCAGGCAAAAAAAACATCCTCAGCGACAGCCAACGTCAGGCGTATCTTACCCTTGCATCTCTGTACCATGAAGACGGAGCCCGTGCAGCTCTGCTGTACGGCGTGACAGGCTCGGGAAAAACCAGAGTAATGAAGGCCATGATAGACGAGGTCACACGTGACGGACGTTCAGTCATAGTGCTTGTGCCCGAAATAGCTTTAACTCCGCAGACCGTGGGGCTGTTCTGTTCCTTTTACGGTGAGCGTGTCGCTGTTCTTCACTCGGCACTCAGTGCGGGAGAGAAGCTGGATGCTCACAAGAGAATACGTGAAGGTACAGTAGATGTCGTCATCGGTACGCGTTCAGCTGTTTTTGCACCTTTGTCCAACCTCGGCATGATAATCATAGACGAGGAGCAGGAGCACACATACAAGTCTGACGCCGATCCGAAGTATCATGCAAGAGATGTTGCAAGATACAGATGTGCCCACACAGGCTCTCTTATGCTGCTGTGTTCGGCAACTCCTTCGGTAGAGTCCTTTTACAAGGCTAAAAACGGCACATACTCACTTGTATGTCTGAGGCAAAGATACGGAAATGCAACACTTCCCAGAGTAAGTATATGTGACATGCGGCGTGAGCTTCATGCAGCTCACCTCTCCCCTATCAGCCGCGAACTGATACAAGAAGCCGTAGAAGCCAAGAGCCGGGGAGAACAGTCGATAATCTTCCTCAACCGCCGAGGTTATAACAATTTTGTCAATTGCCGTGAATGCGGCGAGACACTCGAGTGTCCTCATTGCTCCGTGTCTTTGACCGCCCACAGAAACGACGACTATACAGACACACTCAAGTGTCACTATTGCGGATACAGTGCACCTGTTCCCAGAGAATGCCCTTACTGCGGCTCACAGAAGCTCATGCGAATGGGCGTCGGAACGCAAAAGGCATCCGAGGAGCTGTCGCTCTTTATTCCCGATGCAAGGATCATGCGTATGGACGCTGATACGGTCACCACCAAGCATGCTTATGATGAGCTGCTGTCATCATTTCGCGAGAAGAAGGCAGATATCCTCATAGGCACACAAATGGTAGCCAAAGGCCATGACTTTCCCGATGTTACCGTTGTCGGAGTCATGGGAGCGGATGCTTCACTCTCCATGGATGACTACAGAGCAAACGAACGGAGCTTCTCTCTTATCACTCAGGTAATAGGCAGAGCCGGCAGAGCATCAAAGCCCGGGGTCGCAGTTATACAGACATTTAAGCCCGAGAGTGAAATAATAGAGCTGTGCTGTCGGGGCGACTATGAGGAATTTTTCGAAAAAGAGATCGAGCTGCGACGTGCATATATATGGCCGCCGTTTTGCGATATTGTTCTCATGACGCTGACTGCGGACAACGAGTCCGACCTTGTCAGACTCACAAAGACACTATCAGACAAGTTCCAAAACTACGCACAAAAGCTCTCCGATGATATACCTGTGATCGCCTACGGTCCGTTTGAAGCTCCTGTATACAAGCTCAACGAAAAATACCGCATGCGTATGGTAATAAAAACCAAGTTGAACAAAGCTACCCGCCTGCTCTTCTCTTCACTTCTCTCGGAATTTTCCCGCGGCGGAGGTGAGGGAGTCAGTCTGTCGGTAGACTTCAATCCCACATCCATCTAGACGGTCATACGTTGAAGAGCCGAATACATTAAAAAAACAGTTTTTTATATTAAGATAATTACACTATCGCAATTTTCAAAGGAGACACTATGGCAAAACTCAATATTGTAAAAGACGGAGATCCGCTCCTTCATAAAAAAAGCCGTCCCGTCGAGCAGATAACACCGAAAATCATTACCCTTCTCGATGACATGACAGAGACTATGAGAGAGGCAAACGGCTGCGGTCTTGCAGCTGTGCAGGTTGGAATTCTCCGCAGAATAGTAGTCATTGAGGTTGAAGAAGGCACAGTATACGAAATGATAAATCCGCAGATAATCAAGAAAAGCGGAAAGCAACAGGAAATGGAGGGCTGTCTTTCCGTTCCCGGTAAGTACGGCATCACCGACAGACCCTTGACAGTCACAGTAAGCTATCTTGACCGAAATGGAAAGAAATGCGAGCTTACAGGTTCAGAGCTTCTTGCCCGTGCTATCTGCCATGAGACCGATCATCTCGACGGCATTCTGTTTACCGATCATGCGTTGAGAATACTTACCCCCGAGGAGCTTGCTGAGCTCACAGAAGAAGATGATGAGGAAAGCGAAGAATAATTTCGTATTTCTCGGTCATTTTCCGAAACAAAACATAATTTCCACAGCTTACGGAGACAATAAATGAAGATACTCTTTATGGGTTCGCCCGATTTTGCAGTTGTATCACTCGAAAGACTCATATCCGAGGGACATGAAATAGCAGCCGTCGTATCCGTCCCCGACAAACCGCAGGGACGCGGAAACAAGCTCACACCTATGCCTGTCAAACAAACAGCACAAAAACTGGGTCTGGATGTATACACCCCTGCCACACTCAAAGACGGAGCGTTTTCCGAAGTGCTCGAAAAACTTGCTCCCGAAATGATAGTGGTCGTCGCATACGGAAAGATACTTCCTAAATACATCCTAGATTACCCAAAGTACGGATGTGTCAACGTCCACGGCTCTCTGCTCCCTGAATACAGAGGAGCCGCACCTATGCAAAGAGCCATCATAGACGGAAAAGAAAAGACCGGCGTAACCGTGCAATATATGGCTGAAGGCGTAGATACAGGCGACATGCTTTTAAAGCGTGAATATATCATCGCAGAGGATGACAACTTTGAGACTGTGCACGATGCCCTGGCCGAGCTTGGAGCTGAAGCTATATGCGAGACGGTAAAGATGGCAGCTGACGGAACTCTGAAAAGAGAGCCTCAGGACGACTCCCTTGCCACTCACGCAGAGAAGATCACAAAAGAAGAGGGACACCTTGACTTTTCTCTCGATTCCCGCACTCTTCACAACAGAATAAGGGGCATGTCTCCATTCCCACTTTCTTATACATTTTTGCCGGATGGCTCACTGCTGAAGATCGTCAGTGCAAAAATATCCGACAAAGACAACAGCGGTGCCGAGTCAGGTACAGTTATCTCTCTTGACAAAGGTGTCATAACGGTAGCGTGCGGTACAGGAGCACTGGATATTCTCGGTGTTTTGCCCCAGGGCAAAGGCAGAATGTCCGCACGCGACTATATCAACGGCAGAAAACTGAAAGTCGGAGACATACTCAAATAAAAAAACAGGCATAGGTCCCTTTCTCATCGGCTATATCAGCTATTTGATCTCACAAACCGTGAAGGATAGCACAAGCCGCAAAAACGCAGAGAATGAAAAAATGCAAGTTCCTATGCGATAATACAGAAAACAAAAGGAGATATTTTTTCTGATGTTTTATTTCTACGGAATAGACTGGACATATCTCGTGCTCGTACTACCTGCTATGATATTCGCACTGATAGCACAGGGCATGGTTCAGTCAACCTTCAACAAATACGCAAAGATCAGCACAGCAAGCGGTATGTCAGGCTACCAGGCGGCTCGAATGGTGCTCGAGCAGAACGGAATATTTGATGTTCGCATAGAGCAGATATCCGGCAATCTGACCGATCACTACGACCCAAAGGCAAAGGTCATCCGCCTCTCTGACGCTACCTACTCGTCTGTATCCGCTGCCGCTGTCGGTGTTGCTGCTCACGAGGCAGGACATGCCGCTCAGCATGCAAAGGAATATACCCCGATAAAGATCCGCTCGGCTATTATACCGATAACCAACATTGGCTCAAAGCTGACCTTGCCGCTTATTCTGATCGGAGCACTTTTTGCATTTCAGCCTCTTGTAACTCTCGGAATAGCATTTTTTGCTCTTTCTACGGTATTTCAGCTTGTTACCCTGCCTGTAGAATTTAACGCTTCCAAGCGTGCGATGGAGGCACTCAGAGCGTCAGGGATGATGCATAACGAGGAGCTAACCGCTTCAAGAAAGGTACTGACTGCTGCCGCTATGACTTACGTCGCGGCACTCGCCGTGTCTCTTATGCAGTTGCTCCGACTGATACTGATCTTCGGCAGAAGAAACAGAGACTGACGATTATGAAAAAAGAAAAAGATCCCCGTTCTCTTGCTCTGGCAACCTTGTTGTCAGCAGAGAGGGCGGGAAAATACATAAATCTTGCGGCTGATGCAATTATAAATTCCTCCGGCATGTCGGAGAGCGACACAGCTCTCTACACATCGCTTGTATACGGAGTGACCGAGAGACGCATCACACTTGACTATATCATAAACGCAATGGCACTGAAGGGAGGCTCGCATATCGAGCCGAGAGTCAGAAGCATACTCAGACTCGGGCTGTATCAGCTCGTCTACATGGACAAGATACCTTCACACGCCGCAGTAAATGAGACCGTTGCTCTATGCAAAAACAAAGGGGAAAGCTCCTTTGTAAATGCTATACTCAGAAATTATCAGAGAGACGGAGAAAAGCGGGTGGTGTTCCCGAAAGAAAGCGAAGATAATGTCGCTTTTCTGTCTGTGAGCTACTCGTTTCCCGAGTGGGTATGTCACTCTCTCATACGTGATTACGGCTATGATAATGCAAAAGGTATCCTCGATGCCTTTTCATCCAAAGCTCCTGCACCCACTCTCAGAATAAACACAAACAAGATCAGCGTACCCGAATACAAGAGGCTGCTTGATCTTCACGGAATATCGCACAGCTCTACCCCTTATGCCGATAGTGCCGTAAAGCTGACCCAAGGAGCAAAAATCTCGGATCTGCCGGGGTATGACGAAGGTATGTTTTTTGTTCAGGATGAGGCATCACAGATATCCACGATGCTTCTCTCGCCAAAAGCCGGCGAGCTTCTGATAGACGTATGCTCATGCCCGGGCTCCAAAAGCTTCGGAGCGGCGATAGATATGAAAAACGAAGGAAAGATATACTCCTTTGACCTTCACAAAAACAAGCTGTCGCTCGTACTGAAAAGTGCACAGCGTCTGGGCATAAACATCATCGAAACGAGAGAGCAAAACGGCAAAACCCCTGACAGTGCTTTGTTCGGTCGTGCAGACCGAGTCATTTGTGATGTTCCATGCTCGGGACTCGGCGTAATGGCAAAAAAGCCGGATATCAGATACAAATCGGAGCAAGACATAGAGGCTCTGGCTCCCCTGGGACTTGAAATACTCTCAAAAAGTGCCCTGTATCTCAAGGCGGGAGGCATATTGCTGTATTCCACCTGCACACTCAGACAGGACGAAAACGAAAGAACAATAGAGAGATTTCTGAGAGACCATCCATCATTTGTCCTTTGTCCGTTTACTGTAGAGAGCAAAGAAAATGGCGTGCCCGACATACGTTCGGACGGAATGCTCACCCTGATGCCTCACATACACGAGACAGACGGCTTTTTTATAGCTAAGATGCAAAGAACCTTTTAATCACAACAAAAAACCTTTTAATCACAAAGGGAAAGTATAATGTGCAACGAAACAAAAAACACGCAAAAGCATGACATGCTGTCTATGAGCTTTGAGGAGCTTGAAGCATTTGTCAAGGATATGGGGCTTGCATCCTTTCGTGCGGCACAGATATTCAAAGGGCTGCATGCGGGAGTGCGAATACAGGACATCAGCACCCTTCCCTTATCACTAAGAGAAAAGCTCGCTTGTGAATGCATCGACAGACTGCCGCAAATAGAAAGAAAGCAATGTTCCTCTGACGGCACGGTAAAGTATCTTTTCCGTCTCGCCGACGGGGAATTTATCGAGTCTGTCTTCATGAAATACAAGCATGGAAATACCCTGTGCATCTCCTCTCAGGTAGGATGCAGAATGGGGTGCAAATTTTGTGC
>JAZNOK010000117.1:0-21651 GCA_045580775.1 Eubacteriales bacterium | reverse complement strand
TCGGAGGAATTTTTACAGTAAAGATCAAGGATTATAAAATGCGAAACAATATAAACAATTCTGTTGCAATATCTAATGGCGGAAGCTACGCTCTGACAAAGACTGCGGCGTACATCGGATATATCGTCCAGGCAATAACGATCAACTTTACTCCGATGCTGTTTGTCACCTTCATGGAGCAACTGTCAATGTCGGTTGAGCAGGTATCGGTGCTTGTGGCACTTACCTTTGCAGTTCAGTTTACCGTGGATCTGATGTCGGTGTTTCTTATCAGGTATATCAGCTATCGGGTGCTTGTTTGTATTGCACATGCACTCGCGTGTGCGGGACTTGTGCTTATGGCGACACTTCCGTTTGTAATGCCTCCGTTTGCAGGGCTGTGCACGGCGATACTCGTGTATTCGTCGGGTAGTGGAATTATTGAGGTAGTGGTCAGCCCGATAATCGAATCATGCCCGTCAAAGAACAAGGCTGCACAGATGAGTATGCTCCACTCCTTCTACTGTTGGGGACAGGTGGCGGCGGTAGGACTCTCGACTCTGTACTTTGCCGTTTTCGGCATATCGTCATGGAGAGTGCTTACGTTGCTTTGGGCGGCAGTTCCGCTGATGAATTTCTTTTTGTTTATGTTTTGCCCGATGGATATGACAGAGCAGACGGAAAAGAGCCGCGGTATCGGACAGCTGTTTTCAAACTTTGATTTTGTTATCTTGATGCTGATGATAATGTGCTCGGGAGCGTCTGAGATAGCTGTCAGCCAATGGGCGAGTGCTTACTGCGAGACGGCTCTCGGTGTATCGAAGACTGTCGGAGACATTGCCGGACCGATGTCCTTTGCTCTTTTCATGGGAACGTCCAGACTCGGGTATTCGCTGTTTGGAGGAAAGCTCAGACTCGAGCGTTTCATTCTTGGCGGAGGAATACTGTGTGTGGCAGGGTATATGTTGATCGCTCTGTCCCCGTTTGCATGGATGGGACTGGTTGGATTCGGCCTGTGCGGGCTGTCTGTAGGTATACTGTGGCCGGGGGCTTTCTCCCTTGCGTCCAGACATATCGACGGAGGCGGTACTATGTTTGCTCTGATGTCTTTTTCGGGGGATGCGGGATGCACTCTCGGACCGCTTATCGCGGGAATGTGTGCCGCACGTATGGGTGACGATATCGGATTTGGTATATCATGTGCATCTGTATTTCCCGTGATGCTGTGTGCAGCGTCGGCTCTATTCATTTTGCGTCTGACGAAAAAGAGAGAAAAATATTCTGCATAAGTCGCAAAGAGGCACTTTGAGAGATGTTTGAAGGATATTTGTACTTGATTTTATACATAAAAGACTGTATAATATATTAAATACACATTTGATGCCGAGAACAAGGCGGAAACGGAGGCGGAATATGGAAAAACGAATACTTGTCATAGGCAGCATCTTTACGGATTTTGTGATGCATGTCAACAGAGTTCCGCTGGCAAACGAGGTCACCGAGGAATACGGTGCAAGAGAGACTGTGGCAGGAGGAGCCGGGCTGAACATTGCGGCGGCATTTTCGAGATTGGATGCAGATACGGTGCTTTGCACCAGAGTCGGAGCCGATGCTCAGGGGGCGGCTCTGACCCGTGCTGTTACAAACTTTGGTATAGACTCGAGGTTCGTGACTGAGGATAACAGAGGCAAAAGCGGCTTTAATGCTATTATAGCTGAGTCAAACGGAATTACAAGGACGGCTTCGTACCCCGGAGTGGCTTATGACATTACCGATTCTGACGCCGAGGAAGCTATGACCTGCTATCCCGACGGACTGTTTATGACTTTGGAGCTCAGCCCCAAAACCATTGTTGCGGCGGCAGACTTGGCAGAAGAGGCGGGAATACCGATATTTTTGGAGGCGAGCCCGGTGGATACGAGGTTTCCGTTTGCACGCTTGCCGAAGCTTGAGGCGTTTATTTGTAACGCACAGCAGGCGGCGTCTTACACCAAGGTGGCTCCGGATACTCTGGACAACTGCCTCAGAGCCGCTTTGAAGCTGGCAACGCTCGTGGATGCAAAGCATTATATCATCAAACTCGGCGATCGCGGATGCTATACATACGACGGCACGTATCAGCATATATGCCCTGCGGTCTCTACCAAGGTAGTGGACAAGAGAGGTGCAGGCGAGGTGTTTTGTGCGGCTGTTACTTTGGGGTATCTTGAGAGCGGGGATATCGAGGGAGCACTCAAATATGCCAATATCGCCAGTGCGGTAGCTATATCAAAGGCGGGCAAGTGTGCCGCATATCCTACCAATTCCGAGATAGAGAGATTTATTGATAACAATGATATCAGCTGATATAAAAAATCCTCTTGCAAGGAGGATAAAAGATCTCGGCTATGATGCTATAGCCGTGGCAGGCCCCACAGCATCGGGCAAGACCGGCCTTTCTATTGAGCTGGCACGGATGCTGGATGCGGAGATAATATCGTGTGATTCCATGCAGATATACGAGGGTATGGATATCGCAACGGCAAAGGTGACACAGGACCAGATGATGGGAGTGGCTCATCACCTGATAGATGTCTGTCCGCTGTCACGCACATACAGTGCGGCGGATTATGTGAAGGATGCAATGGCAGCGATATTCGATATCAGCTCCCGCGGAAAGCTCCCCGTTTTTTGCGGAGGAACAGGGCTGTATCTGGAGAGCGTTATGAGAGGGGAATATCCTACCGAGACGACGGGGGATACGGCACTCAGACAAAGGCTGCTTGAATATGCACAAGAAAACGGCAATCATGCACTGCATCGGATGCTGTGCGATATAGACCCGGAGTCTGCTGCCGTAATACATGAGAACAATGTTAAGCGTGTTGTCAGGGCAATAGAAATAGCACGCACTACAGGAACAACAAAGACCGAACAGGACAGAGCAAACAGACTTTTCAAAGGTCCGAAGATATTTGTCGTGTGTCTTGACTTTCGTGACAGGGAGCTATTGTATGACCGAATAGAGCGTCGTGTCGATATGATGGTGGCACAGGGACTTTGTGAGGAGTTGGAGGGGCTTTTGTGCCGCGATGAATTTACCGCAAATACAACAGCCATGCAGGCTATAGGATACAAGGAGCTTTTTCCGTATGTGCGTGGCGAGGGTACGCTGGAAGAATGCATACAGGAGCTGAAGCGGGCAACGCGTCGCTACGCAAAGAGGCAGCTTACCTGGTTTCGTGCCAAGGACTATGTGCACGGACTTTTCTGTGATCAGGACGGAGAGATGAAGAGCACAGAGGCTCTCGTCGGAGAGTATCTGTCGTTGCTTTTTGAATAAAACGTGACCGCCGCGGCGGCAGGAGAGAAAAATGGATGTCAATTATTTGAAACGGGTAGCGATCGGTTTTATTTCGATCGTGCTGGTTCTTGCCGTGTTTGTATATGTGGTATTTCATCTTACAAACGGCTTTACTCCGCAGATAGCTACCACACCTGCTCTGCAGGGGGAGTATATGGAGCGTGACGGCTCGGTTGGGTATATTTTCAGATACGAGACTCCGGTGGCGTCGGATTTTCTTGGAACTGTCAACTACAATGTAGCTGACGGAGAGAAGGTAAAGCTCGGTCAGCTTGCTGCTACTGTGTATGAGCACGGAAGTGAAAAGAAGCTTACGTCTCAGATGGTAGAGATAGACCGAATGATAGAGCTTTTGTCCCGCTCGAACATTTCGGATAACGTGTCTGTCTCAGACCCGCAAAGCGTGGATGATGAAATTCAAAAACACATAACCACCCTGATCAAGAATAAGAGGGAAGGAAATTACAGTGCTGCTTCGGATCTCGGCACGGAGCTTTTGATATCTCTCAACCGCAGAGAACTGATAGTAAGCTCCAAGACAAGTTATGACGAGCAGATCGCCCTGCTTCGCTCTGAGAGAGCGTTGCTTGCCGCTCAGCTCACAGGGGAAAACAAACCTGTATACGTTGCTCAGAGCGGATATTTTTATTACAGCTGTGACGGATATGAGAAGCTCTTTGACCCTGATCTTCTCGATGGGATGACTACGGCAGATTTTGATGCTTTGGTATCGGAGACCGCTGACAGTACACGGTATGTAGGCAAAAATGTCACCGCACAGAAATGGTATCTTGCTTTGAAGCTGGACAGGACGGAGCTGGGCAAGTATACGGTGGGAAATACCTACAAGATAGCATTTCACGACTATACGGATATGAATATCACGATGAAGCTCGAGAGTGTGAATGCAGCATCGCTTGAGGGGTTGCTTGTCTTTTCCTCGAATGAGATGCCGGAGGGGTTTGACTTTGAGAGGACACAGAGCGTGAGCGTGATAGTGCGTGAACACGACGGGCTGAGATTTCCCGCATCAGCTCTCAGGCTCTATGACGGAGCTGAGGGAGTGTATGTGCTTTACGGAAATACTGTGTTTTTCAGATTGGCAAAGGTGATCGCCAGAGAAAACGGCTATGCCTATGTCGAGGCTGACGGTGAGCCTTTTGTAGTGTCAGAAGGCGACGCAGAGGGCAACGGCAGAGTAGTATGGCAGCCGGTGGCTCTCTATGATGAGATAATAGTCGCAGGAACAGGATTATACCACGGTATGATCGTGAACTAAGTAAACAAAATTTGCTTCACGGAGATAAAAATGCAAACAAACGATCACTCATATATAGAAAAGAATCTCAATGAGATCAGACGGAAGATCGCAGAGGCACAGAGCGTCTCTCCTTACAAGGGGGAGGTAACTCTGCTTTTGGCTACAAAGTATGCTACGGCAGAGCAGATCAATGCGGCAGCCGAATATGGAGTCAGGGATATCGGAGAGAACAGGGTGCAGCAGCTACTGGAAAAATACGACGCCCTCGACAAGGACAAGCTCAATATCCATTTCATAGGTCAGCTGCAGAAAAACAAGGTAAAATACATAGCTGACAAGGTCTGTATGATACATTCGCTTGACAGTGTCGGGCTGGCGGCTGAGATAGACCGACAGTGTGCTCGTATATCAAAGGTCATGGATGTGCTTATTGAGATAAATATCGGCGAGGAGGATGCAAAGGGAGGAATATCTCCGTCCGAGCTTGAAGATTTTTATCGGGAGGTATCGGTTTTTGAGCATATCAGAGTGGTCGGAATTATGACGATGGCACCGAAGTGCGAGAAAAAAGAAGAGTTTACAAAATATTTTCGAGAAACTTATGCGATTTTTCTTGACTTTTCAGAGAAAAACCTACATAATATAGATAGGACTGTCTTGTCGATGGGTATGAGTGACAGTTATACCGCGGCGGTGAGCGAGGGGGCTACTCTTGTTCGTGTGGGCAGAGCGGCGTTTGCCTCAGAGCAAACGGCAGAATAGAATGATATATTTCAGTATATAAAATTTGGAGGATTTTTTAAAATGGGATTTAAGGATTTACTTAACAAGATTACTCAGACAGAGGAAGAACCCGGCGGATATGGCGATCCTTACGGAATTGACGATCCGATAGATGAGCAGGACGGATATATGGGCGGCTTCTCTCAGGCAGAGCAGCAAAGCGACCCATTCGCCGGCAGTGTTGATACATCGTATCAGGCAGCACGCCCCGCTCAGAACATAAATATTTCAGGCAGTGCTATCGAGCTCAAGGTAGTAAAGCCCGAGTCATACAAGAATGCATCTCAGATAGCAGACCACCTTCTCTCGGGCAGAACCGTAGTTCTCAATCTTGAGAGCACGAACAAGGAGACAGCACGCCGTCTGATCGACTTTCTCACAGGTGCTGCTTATGCTATCGGCGGAGATATCAAAAAGGTATCGAACAACACCTATGTTATCACCCCCGGCGACAATGTAGCAGTATCCGGAGACAAGCTCCAGGCAGAGGTAAAGGCAGCCCCTGTACAGCAGCCTGAGGAAGGCACCGAGTATTTCGAGCTTTAATCTTAACATTTCAGAGCATACGCCCGTTACCTGAACGGTAACGGGCTGTTGCGGTTTTTAATGCATGGGAAAATCCCCCGGTTATATCCTTGTATCGGCTATATTCGTGAGGATGACGGCGGTTTTTTCTTGTGTACTTTTGAGAATGCAAAAGCAGGTATAACGATGAGCATATCCGACAAACAGACAGAATATCTGTATGCCCGCCTTGATGACCTTGCCGAGGCACAGGAGAAGGGAATATTCCGCTCGAGTGAGTTTTATTCTCCTGCAGAGCTTGTTTTTGTCAGACGCTGGATAAGTGCGAGAGCAAAGAGTACAAGTACCAGAATATGGGGAGGATATGCACACGCAGAGAGAGCGAGAGTGTATTTTCTTCCGGAGTATATGGGTATACCTGAGAATGATATCGGAAGCTTCCTTTCGGAGTACGGTTATGACGACCCTACCGAGGTGCTCAGGATAGAGGGGAGCGGATTTAGGGTATTGTCTCACAGGGATTTTATGGGATCTGTGCTTTCTTTGGGTATAGAGCGGAGCGTCATAGGAGATATAGTTGCCGATACTGATAATTCGGCGTATGTTTTTTGCGACAGTGCTATATCGGGATATATATGCGACAATTTGAAAAAAGCGGCGAATGATGCCGTAGCAGTGTACAAGACGGCTTTGCCCGAGGGGAACTTCGGGGAGAAAAAGTACCGGGAGATCAGAGACACGGTCGCGTCTATGCGGTTTGACTGTATAGTGGCGTCGGCGTGCGGACTCTCACGGGAAAATGCCAAACGCACCGTCCTCGGAGGGAGCTGTGAGCTCAACCACGAGCTGATAACCTCGCCCGACAGAGAGCTGGAGGCGGGGGACGTGTTCAGTATCAGAGGGCAGGGTAAATATGCCATTGCAGCTATCAACGGCGAGAATGCCAGAGGACGTCAGCGTATCGTGATACACAAGTATTTGTAACGGACAGAGATAAGGAGGAGCAGATGTTAGCGGAAGATATTGTTAACCGTGAATTCAGCCGGGCGTTTAAGGGTTATGACATAAACGAGGTAGAGGAATACATCGAGATGCTTATAGGTATGTATGAGCAGCTTGAAAATGAAAACAAGGAGCTTACGGTCCGCTGTGCTGAGCTTACGTCATCTCTGAAGGATAAAGAGGACAAGATAGAACAGGCAGAGAACACATCTGCCGAAGCAGACAGCATAATCCGATCGGCGAGGGAACGTGCACGTGAGATCGTGGCGACAGCCGAGAATACAGCCAGACGTCTGCTGGTAGAGGTAAAGGCAAAGACCGAGAGCATGACAGCGGAGCTGGAAGAACAGCAAAGCGAAGCACATACACAGGCAAAGAAGATCCTGGATGATGCTATGGATGAAGCGAAAAAGCTCATCCGTGCAACAAAGCACAACTGTGCAAAGCGTCAGGAGGAATGCGAGAGAAAGCTTGCCGAGGCGGAGGCTGAGTATGAGATCACAGTCAAGCGTGCGGCAGACTTCCGAGAGATGCTGTTTTGTCATTACAGCGATCAGATCATGGCGATAGAAAAGCTCGAAATTCCTGTGATCGAGCAAAATGCCGAGACCGAGCATCGGGAAAAAGATACCGAGTGTGCACAGGAGAAAAACAATACAGAAGTGCATGCTGAAAAGGAAGATCAAAAGGTAACTGAGTCTGCAGAGCCTGTGCAAGAGCAGAACTCTGGTCCTGAGCCGCAGCCTGAGCAAAAAGATCCGGCACAATCACAGCCGAAGGCTGAGAAGGCATCCATGCCTGCCGCTTTTACCCCTCCTGTACAGGAGAAGGCAAGTGAGCTTGTAGGCTTTTCGGATCCACAAGAAGATGACGGCGATACAGCAGAGCTGTCCGTGATCATCCCAAAGAGCCCCGGCGTATCTGACAGGCGTTTTGCCGGGTTAAATGTTGAAGTTGAGCATAGCGGTCAGGTTCATTACAACAGCTCCGAGATCGCAAGCGTAAACCGCAAGCTCGATGATATTATTTCAAAAAAAGGCAAGAATGATCGGGCGTCCGAACAAAGCGTGTCGCAGAAGCTTTCCTTTATGAAATGACCCTGCGGAAAAATACAGAAAATACAGCTATACAGCTTTAAGGAGATACAAGAAAATGGCAGTTGATTACACAAGCACCCTGAACCTTCCGAAGACAGACTTTTCTATGAGAGCTAACCTTCCTCAGAGAGAGCCTGAGATGCAAAAGGCGACCGAAGAAAACAAAATATACGAAAAGCTCCTCGCAAAGAATGAGGGCAAGCCTTCGTTTGTACTTCATGACGGACCTCCCTTCTCAAACGGAAATATCCACATGGGAACCGCTATGAATAAAATACTCAAGGACTTTATCATCAAGTCCAAAGCGATGACAGGCTACTACACCCCTTATGTTCCCGGTTGGGATAACCACGGTATGCCTATCGAGTCCGCTATCATCAAGAAGACAAAAATGGACAGAAAGAAGCTTTCTGTGCCGGAGTTCCGCCGCCGTTGCCATGAGTTCGCTCAGAACTTTGTCGATATTCAGATGGCACAGTTCAAGCGTTTGGGCGTGCTTGGAGACTGGGAGCATCCTTACCTCACAATGAAGCCTTCCTTTGAGGCGAGAGAGGTGAAGGTGTTCGGCGAAATGTTCAAAAACGGCTACATCTACAAGGGACTCAAGCCCGTATACTGGTGTGCTCAGTGTGAGACTGCACTTGCAGAGGCTGAGATCGAGTACAAGGATGTTGACTGTACATCTATTTATGTAAAATTCAAGGTTGCTGATGATAAGGGCAAACTTGCAGGTGTATGTGATCTTGACAAGACCTATTTCATTATCTGGACAACTACCCCTTGGACTCTGCCCGGAAACCAGGCTATTGCTCTTCACCCCTATGATGACTATGTAGTTATTAAGGCGGCTGACGGCAACTTCTATATCACAGCAGAGGCTCTCGCAGACAAGACCATGGCGGCAGGCGGTATAGAGAACTATGAGACCGTACTTACCATGAGAGGCTGTGAGTTTGAGTACATGACAGCACAGCATCCCTTCCTTGACCGTACAAGTCTTGTTGCAAACGCTGATTACGTTACTATGGACAGCGGTACAGGATGTGTTCATACAGCGGGCGGTTTCGGTGCTGATGACTATGTTACATCAAGAAGATACAATATTGACATCATCGTTCCTGTTGATGACAGAGGATATCAGACAGAGCAGGCAGGAAAGTTTGCAGGCATGTTCTACGAGGAGTCAAATGAAGCTATTCTTGCTGATATGCAGGAGTCGGGAGCTCTGTTTGCTTCGGAGAAGATGACGCACTCATATCCTCACTGCTGGAGATGCAAGAAACCTATCATCTTCCGTGCTACTCCTCAGTGGTTCTGCTCGGTAGATGCGTTCAAGGATAAGGCTGTCGAAGCATGCAAGAAGGTAGAATGGCTTCCTGCATGGGGCGGAGAGCGTATAACTCAGATGGTACGTGAGCGTGCCGATTGGTGTATCTCTCGTCAGCGTCATTGGGGACTTCCCATTCCCGTATTCTACTGCGAGGATTGCAAAGAAATAATATGCACCGACGAGACTATAGCCCGTGTGTCCGAGATATTCGGAGCCCAAGGTTCGAACGCATGGTACGAAAAGAGTGCAGCGGAGCTTCTTCCCGAGGGATTTGTATGTCCCAAGTGCGGAGGCGTACACTTTACATGTGAGACGGATACTCTCGACGGTTGGTTTGACTCGGGATCTACACATTTTGCGGTGCTTGAGGAAAATGACGAGCCTACATGGCCCGAATGCTGGCCTGCGGACCTTTATCTGGAAGGTGCCGATCAGTACAGAGGATGGTTCCAGTCCTCACTTCTTACCGCAGTCGGAGCAAAGGGCGAGGCACAGGCTCCGTACAAGCAGGTTCTTACTCACGGCTGGGTCGTTGACGGAGAGGGAAAAGCAATGCACAAGTCCCTTGGAAACTCCATCGCTCCCGAGGAGGTCATTACCAAGTACGGTGCAGATCTTGTCCGTATGTGGGTAGCATCCAGCGATTACAGAGTTGATGTTCGCGTTTCCGATCCGATATTCAAGCAGCTTTCCGAGACATACAGAAAGATCCGAAACACCTCCAGAATAATCATGGCGAACCTCGCAGGATTTGATCCTGACAAAGACATGGTCGCACTCAATGATCTGTGCGATATTGACAAGTGGGCACTCGCCAGACTCAACAAGCTGACAAAGACTGTCAGAGATGCATACGATTCGTATGATTTCCATATCGTGTACCACGAGATGAACAACTTCTGTACCATAGACATGTCAAAGCTCTATATTGACATTACAAAGGACAGACTTTACTGTGAGCAGACAGAAGGAGAACTTCGCCGCAGTGCACAGACAGCGATGTATCTCATACTCAGTGCAATGACGCGTCTGCTTGCTCCTATACTTGCGTTTACTGCTGATGAAATATGGAAGGCAATGCCGCATGCATCCGCTGACAATGTAGAGCATGTACTGCTAAACGACATGCCCGAGTATAACGATGCTCTCGGCTTTGAGGCTGTTGAGGAGCATTACGACAGACTCTTTGATATCCGTGATGACGTAATGAAAGCTCTCGAGATCGCCAGAGCCGAAAAACTCATCGGAAAATCCCTTGAGGCAAAGGTCGAGATATTCACCGAGGATGCAGAAGTATTCGAGCTTCTTTCGAGCTTCGGAGAAGAGCTTGGGGCGATATTCATCGTGTCTGATGCAACCGTAGTGAACGGAGCACCTGCACAGGGAGCATATACCGAGACCGAGAGCGGTATCGGTGTGCTTGTTGCTGTAGCAGAGGGCGAGATGTGCGACAGATGCTGGATGCACCGCACCAAGGGAGTCAAGACCGAGGAAGGTTTTATCTGTGAGAGATGTGCTTCTGTCATAGGTAAGTAACCGTATCGGAATAAAAAAGCAACAGAGCCGATCGGTCAGGCGTGAGTCTCCGATCGGCTTTGTAGTATGATTATCTCTGAAAGGAACAGGACATGATCGTTTTTATATATGCGGCGATAATACTCTGCGGCATCGGTATTGATCAGCTGACAAAGTATCTCGCTGTTACCAATCTTCCGATAGACTCTTCCCCTGATGTTAAGGTATGGGAGGGGGTATTTCATATTCGCTGTATATCCAATGACGGAGCGGCGTTTGGTATGTTGGATGATCACAGATGGATCTTTATGACAGTAAGCACGGTCGTTATTGCGGTAGTGTTGGGTATGCTTATATTCAGGTACAAACAGATACCTTTTTCGCTCGGAATTGCCCTGTCGCTTGTTGTTTGCGGCGGTATAGGAAATATGATAGACAGAGTGGTACTCGGCTATGTGGTCGATTTTATTTACTTTGTTCCGATAGATTTTCCGTGCTTTAACGTTGCTGACTCGCTTGTGTGCATCGGGGCAGTTTTAATGTTTTTGTGTGTGCTGTTTACAAAAGACCCTGCCGATACCGCAAAGACCGAGCCTGAGCCGGCATTAGCGGGAGATTCGGATCGGAGTACAGATGACGAAGCGGTAAATGCGGGAGAAACTTCCGCACAGGATGACACAGCCGTGCAGAGTGCCGATGCATCCGAGACTCAGGCAGATGCTGAATGCGGGAATGGTACGGAGAGCGGCAATGAATGAGTATGCAGTAACTGCAAACGACATAGGAAAGCGTCTTGACAGTGTGATATCCGAGCAATTCGGCGTCAGCCGTACCCTTGCTGCAAAATATATCGAGAGCGGAGATGCACTCGTCAACAATGCCGCATCTTCCAAAAAGTACAAGGTGGCAGAATCGGATGTTATAACGCTCGATATCCCGGAGCCTGTCGAGTGCTCTGCGGAGGGTGAGGATATACAGCTTGATATAGTGTACGAGGATGATGATATAATCGTCGTGAACAAACCGACAGGAATGGTGGTCCATCCTGCACACGGAAACGAGAGAGGTACACTTGTCAATGCACTTATGTTCCACTGCAAGGAGTCGCTCTCGGGCATAGGCGGTGAGCTGCGTCCGGGAATAGTGCATAGAATAGACAAGGATACAAGCGGCCTTCTCGTCTGTGCGAAAAATGACCGTGCACACCTGTCTTTGTCAGAACAGATAAAAGAGCACTCTGCCCGTCGTGTGTACCGTGCCATAGCTGTCGGAAATTTCAAAGAGGACGAGGGTACGGTAGATGCACCTATCGGCAGACATCCTCAACAAAGAAAGAAGATGGCAGTCTACAAACGCCCGGATCCGGGCATGCATGTCAGAGATGCTGTTACACACTACAGAGTGCTTGAGCGTTTCGGACAGTATACCTATCTAGAGCTTGTTCTTGAGACCGGCAGAACGCATCAGATCCGTGTACATCTCTCTTCCCTCGGTCACAGACTCATGGGGGACGAGGTATACGGAACTCCGAATACACAGTTTGAAAAGAAGAATGCAAAATTGCTCTCAGGGCAGGTGCTCCATGCAAAGGAGCTTACACTGGTCCACCCTGTGACGGGCGAGAGGATGCACTTCACATCTGCTCTTCCGAGCGATTTTGAGACTATCCTTGCAAAGCTTCGTGCTGAGCGTGACAGATAGAAAGTACGATTGAATAAGTATAGTCACAAAAAGAAAAACGCTCCACGCGTAGCTGCGAAGAGCAAAAAACATCCCTTGATAGTAATATGGGGAAAAACTATGCCAAATAGTTTTTCCCCATATTGTATTTTTAGATACTATTTCATTTCTTTGACAAGCCGTACAAGCTCCTTCGGATCACAAGCAAATACCGTCGCCCCTTCGCTCTCGAGAAAGTCTCTTGACCGAAATCCCCACAGCACCGAGATGCATGGCATGCCCGAATTTTTTGCTGTTTGCACATCCACGTCTGAGTCTCCCACATATACAGCTTGCTCGCTTGTGCAGCCAAGCTCCCTGAGTGCCGAGAATACCGTATCGGGTGCAGGCTTTTTCTTTATTCCCGCGGCTTCATTCTCACCTATAGCTACCTCTATATGCTCGCAAAAATACTTTTTGCACAGTTGTTTTACTGCCGTATCAAACTTGTTTGATACTACGGCGAGCCGATAGCCGTCAGTCCTGAGTTTTTCAAGAGCCTCGTATATGCCGTCGTATGCCCCTGTATGGTCGTACATGTGTTGAGCATAGTGTTCTTTGAAGTAAGCAAGGGTATCGGCAAAGGATCCGTTTTCGGTTCCGTCAGGAATTGCTCTTTCGATGAGCTTATATACACCGTTGCCGACATAACTGCACACTTCATCCTTTGTATGAGAGTCAAAGCCGTATTTTTTCATTGCGGCGTTTACGCTCAGATGAAGGTCGGTCAGTGTATTGAGAAGTGTCCCATCAAGGTCGAATATTACTGCTTTTATCTTTTGATCCATTTTTATCTGCCTTTTCATTTTTTGCGGTAGTAGAGCCGGGATTACAGCCAACAGAGTTGACTTGAAGCTGTGTGAATTACCGTTTTCTTCTTTTGCTCAGACTCATTGAAACCGTTCGGTCATGCCGGGCGTGCGACATCCCTGCGGACTCTGATGCCCGACATATTATAGGATAATTATAGCTCTGTTGAACAGAAAAATAAAGACATTTTTTCTAAAAAGATGAAAAAGTCAATTTTATTGTTTATATACTTGAAAAAAAGGAAGAATAATGCTACAATGAGTCTGCTGATATCAGCAAATATTATCATTTTTATACGGTGCTGTTATGTACAACAATGTTTTGCTTATTCCTGCACTTAATCCTGATGAGGATCTTATCAAATATGTACGCGAGCTTCGCTCGGCGGGCTTTGCTCGGATTCTTGTCGTTGATGACGGATCGAGGGAGGATGTTAAGTATATCTTTTCCGCTCTTCGTGATGAGTATGGGTGTGATCTTATCACTCATGAGAAAAATCTCGGCAAGGGCAAAGCACTCAAGGATGGATTTCTCTTTGCACAAAAAGAATACGGCGAGTGTGACGATTACCGCGGTATCATCACGGCTGATTCTGACGGACAGCATACTGTCAGTGATGTTATCAAGCTCAATGACCTGCTTGACAAAGCACAAGAACCGACACTGTTTCTCGGCTGCCGCAACTTTGATCTTGACATAGTACCGCAAAAGAGCAAAAAAGGAAACAAGATCACAACAAGGGTGTTTAAGCTCCTTTACGGCAAGCACATATCGGATACACAGACGGGACTGCGTGCCATCACCCGCGGACTGATACACGAATACGCACAGCTCGACGGTGACAGGTTTGAGTATGAGATGAACATGCTTATCTACGCCACCAGAGCAAAGCACAATATCGTTGAGCAAAGCATCGAGACAGTATATATCAACAACAACTCCGAGACACATTTCCGTCCGTTTGTTGACTCTTTTAAGATATACAGGCTTATACTGGGCGGCTTTTTCAGGTTTGCTATGTCCGGTATCCTTTCGATGCTGCTCGATCAGGGACTTGCCAATCTTTTGTTTTATCTTGTGTTGAAAAACGGATACCTCGCCAAGGGGATCGCAAGGCTGTTTTCGGCAGTATTCAATTTCACCCTTAACCGCAAGGTCGTATTCAGATCGGACGATGATGCAAAAGGCCAGGCTGTACGCTATGCAATATTGGCTGCGTGTCAGCTGGTATGCTCTGCGGTGCTGGTCGGTCTTTTGACTCAGCTGTGCCGTATAGACTGGCTGTTTAGCGTGTTTAGTATCGTTGTTGATACTGTGTTGTTTTTTATCAGTTACCGCGTGCAGGATACGTGGGTATTCAAAAAATAGTAATTGCAGTGGCGGCTCTCATGTTTGGGAGCCGCCGTTTTTCCATATTTTTAGGGGTTACATTATCGGCGGGTTTTGCTTATAATGTATTATGAGACAAAGAACATGGAGATATATATGGAGCTTATAGTAATAGACCGTGACAGAATGAAAATTATGCTTTCATCTGAGGAGCTGTCGTCATACAAAATAGATGCATCTGCTCTTGATACCGAGGATGAAGCGACAAAGAGAAAACTGTATGACATAGTAGACAGGGCAAAGCGAACAGCGGGATTTGAGTGGGAGAGCACAAGAATGTTTGTGCAGGTGTTTGCATCACTTGACGGAGGGTGCGAGATGTATGTAACAAGATATTCGCAGCTCTATGATGAGGAGGTGGAGTGTATGTCACAAGAAAACTCAAATGAACAAAAACCGTCCACGCCTGTGAGAAAACGCAGGCTGATATACAGGTTCGCGTCAGTGTCGGATATGCTCCGTGCATGCAAGGCACTTGCTATGCGAGGTTACAGCGAGCCGTCAGAGGCGTACATATCCGAGGATGGAGAAATGATGTATCTTGTACTGTACGATGGAGGTGCGGATATATCGGTGGTGCTCGAGTATGCAGAGCCTGTATTTTTTGGCGGATGGGCATTGTATATAGGTGAGCATGCGAGCGTGCTGTGTGAACGATGTGCGGTGGAGAGTCTCGGAGCTTTGTGCTGACTACGCTTTTTTAAACTTGTGCATTCAAAGCACAACAGGGTAAAAATGCTACATTTTCCCTTGTTGTGCTTTTTCTTTTCCAAAAAATAACAAAAGTTCATAAAATGCTCGGCAGGGGTTGTATTTTTGTCGGTTTGGGTTTACAATACACAAAACACAAACTCTTGACATTTGACTGAGCTGGCATGTGATGTTTTGGAGGTGCGGTTATGTTTTATGTGCATTTTGTCTGGGAAAAGTTAAAGGGCAGAAGACTGCTATGTATTATGGGACTTTTGCTCAGCGGTACGCTGTCGGCGTTTATCTGGGTAAATCCGAAGATACTGAGTATTATTGTAGATCAGGGAATACGCGGCGGCAGGCGTGAGCTGATCATTCCTCTTGTGCTGTGTATGATCGGAGTGCAGGTCGCTTTTGCGGCGGGACAATTTGCCAGAGTGGTAATGCTTGAGAAGGCCAGCCAGCACATGCTGTGGAACATCAGACGCGGCATTTTCGACAATATCCAGCACCAGGAGCTGTCGTATTTTTCCAGGATGCGTGCGGGAGATATAATTACCAGGACCACAGGGGATCTTGAATACCTGAGGCATTTTGTTGCATGGGTAACATATCAGGTCGTAGACACGGTGGTGGTATTTGTATCTGCTGTGATATGCCTTCTTTCTGTCAGCGTCAAACTCACACTGATCATGCTGTGTGTGCTTCCTCTCATTTTGGCGGTATCATACATATATTCAAAGACGGTCAGAACCAGATACAAGCGTATCCGTGAGTCCCTGTCCGCTCTAAATATTGCCGCTACAGAGAACATAGACGGAAACCGAGTTGTCAAGGCTTTTACCCGTGAGAGATACGAGGAGGAAAAGTTTGACGAAAAGAGCCGTGAGTACAGAGATGCACATGTAGATGCATCCGTCGCATGGTCAAAGGTCGTCCCCGTGCTGAACTTTCTCTCTCAGTCGCTGTCAATTTTTACATTGCTTGTCGGTGGAACCCTTGTCATCCGAGGAGAGATAACACTGGGCGGACTTGCTATGTTCAACAGCCTTACATGGGCTCTTTCTTCGCCTATGAACAGCGTATCCAACCTTCTAAATGACATGCAGAGATTCTTTACATCGGCAGAGAAGGTGGTTGAGATAACCGAGGACATGCCTCTGATATCCGACAGGTGCGATGCTGTAGCAGAGGACGGGAAGATAAAGGGCAATATTGAGTTCAGAGGGGTTAGCTTTGCTTTCAAAAACGGCCCCAAGATCCTCGAGGATGTGTCTTTTGAGATAAAGGCAGGACAGACTGTGGCGTTGCTCGGGCAGACCGGAAGCGGAAAGACCACACTTGTCAATCTTATTGCACGCTTTTATGATCCGGATGAAGGAAGCATACTTCTTGACGGTGTGGACCTTCGCCACAGGAGACTGCGTGACATACACCGCTCGGTAGCTATAGCGACACAGGATGTGTTTTTGTTTTCGGATACTGTAGACGGTAATATAGCCTTCTCTGATATAGAGATGCCGGAGCAGAAGGTGTACGAATACGCATCTCTTGCCGGTGCGGACGGATTTATCCGAAGGATGGAGTCAGGTTATCAGACCATTATCGGCGAGAGAGGTGTGGGCATTTCGGGAGGTCAGAGGCAGAGGATCGCACTTGCACGTGCACTTGCCGCTGAGCCGAGTGTGCTGGTACTCGACGATACTACATCCGCTGTCGATACGGACACGGAGGCATATATACAAAACTCCCTGCGTAATCTTCCGTTTGAATGTACCAAACTGATCATTGCACAGAGAATAAGCTCAGTGAAGGATGCCGATGTCATCTTCATCATGGAGGGAGGCAAGCTCAGCTCAGGGGATCATATTACCTTAGCCTCAACGAACGCATATTACAGAGAGCTGTGTGAGCTTCAGAATGTGTCGGGACTTCCTCCCTTTGTAGGGGAGAGCAGTGAGGGAGGTGAGCTATAATGCAGAGAAACAAGTATGATATAGATGAAACTCTTGAGCAGTCCTTTGATTTTTCCAAGCTCAAGCGAGCTTTAGTGTATGTAAAACCGTATACAGGCAGGATGCTTGTTGTGCTGTTTTTGGCTTGTGCAGCGGCGGTGCTCAGTCTTATCTCTCCGACCCTTCTGCAAAAGGCAATGGATGAAGCTATACCGAACAAGGACATGCAGCTTCTTGTAAGGCTCGGCATAATATGTATTCTTGTGATCGCGGTCAACCCGATCCTCGGAGCTCTCCGAAGCTATCTTATGTCAAAGATCGGTCAGAGCATGATACTGGATATCAGGAGGGATGTGTTCCATCACCTTCAGCAGTTGCCTTTTGCATATTATGATTCCAGACCTCACGGAAAGATCCTGGTGCGAGTTGTAAATTACGTCAACAATGTCTCTGATATGCTCACAAACGGTATGATAACAGCGATAGTTGACTTGTTGAACATGGTATTTATATCAATATTCATGTTTATGATGTCTCCAAAGCTCTCTCTTGTAATATTCGGCGGTCTGCCTGTGCTGTTTGTTGTCATATTCTATATGAAGGGAAAACAGAAAAAGGCAAACCTTCGGTTTAATAACAAAAATTCCAACCTGACAGCCTTTACCTGCGAGCATATAAACGGAGTAAAGGTGAGCGAGATATTTGCACGTCAGGATGAAAATATGAAGATATATGACACACTGAACCGCGAATACAGAAAAGCGTGGTTTGAGAGACTGTATCTGACAAACTCCCTCAGTCCTATCACGTCGGTGCTCAGCCGCTTTGTAATTTCTTTTGTTTATGTGTGCGGTGCGATAGTGTTCGTTCCGATAGCAGAGGTCGGTGTGATAATTGCTATGGGTACATACGCTCAGCGTTTCTGGCAGCCCGTGATCAGTCTTGCCAGTATATATAACAATCTGCTGACTACGCTTTCTTACCTCGAGAGAATATTCCAGTTGCTCGACGAGCCGATAGATATTTCGGATATGGAGGGAGCAAGGGAGCTTGAGAGCATGCGTGGTGAAGTTGAGTTTCGCAATGTCGGTTTTTCCTATGAAAAAGGGATAAAGGTCCTCGACGGCATATCCTTTTGTGTGGAGGCGGGGCAGTCGGTCGCTCTGGTAGGTGAGACCGGAAGCGGAAAGACCACTATAGTCAACCTGCTCAGCCGATTTTACGATGCAAGCGAGGGAGAGGTGCTGGTAGACGGCAATAATATAAAAGAGCTGACTATCCATTCGCTGCGTTCGCACATGGGAATAATGATGCAGGATAGCTTTATCTTTTCGGGGACTATAGCCGACAATATCAGATACGGAAAGCTCGACGCGACAGACGAGGAGATAGAGGCAGCATGCAAAGCGGTGTGTGCTCATGATTTCATATCCGGTATGCCTGACGGATATAATACTGTCGTCAGTGAGCGGGGCGGCTCTCTCTCAGAAGGACAAAAACAGTTGATAGCACTTGCACGTACCATGATATCTGATCCGTCGGTCATTATTCTGGATGAGGCTACATCGTCTATAGATGCAAAGACCGAAAAGATCCTCAAGGAGGGTATAGACAGACTGCTTGAGGGAAGGACATCGTTCATTATCGCTCACAGACTGGCAACTATACAGAGCTGTGATAGGATAATGCTTATCGACCACGGCAGAATAATCGAGGACGGTTCTCACGAGGAGCTTATGGCTCTGGGCGGCAGATACCATCATCTGTGTACGGTGCAGTCACGCGGATTTGATGCGTCGGCAGAGATCAGAGAGATCAAGGATTGACAGCGAAAACACCCAAGATCTGATTTTGGGTGTTTTTCTTTGTTTCTATTGATATTCACGTTGAAATCATATATAATAATAACTGAAAACGATGTGCGTTATCCGCACCGAAAGAGGTATGATAAATGGCAAAGTACAGACAGGGAAAGATTAATGACGCCGTAATGCAGGCTATGAGCGAGGCGGTAAGAGAGATCAAGGACCCGCGTGTCAGCTCCGCTATGGTGACGGTTACAGCGGCTGAGGTAACGCCCGATCTCAAATTCGCGAAGATATATTTTTCAGCTATTATGGGCGATAAAAGCAATGTAAAAGCAGGTCTGGTCAGTGCGACGGGCTTTCTTCGCCGTGCACTCTCACAAAAACTGAACCTTCGCATTACTCCGGAGCTTACTTTCTGCGAGGACAAGTCGATAGAACACGGTGCCCATATAGCAAAGCTGCTCCACAGCATTGACATTACTCCCGAGTCGGATGACGGAGAGGAACAGTGATGGAATACAGCAAGCTGACCGTTGAACAGTTCTGCGACAGACTCGAGAACTATTCGAGCTACAAGCTGCTGATGCATTCGAGTCCTGACGGAGATACGCTTGGCTCGTGCATGGCATTGTCGCATATTCTTTGTGAGATGGGCAAGTGTGCCTATATAGTATACCCTGATGAAAAATTTCCTGAGCATCTGGTGCAGTTTCAGACGGTAAAGGTATACTCTCCCTCCGAGGCTGAGGAGTTAAGCTCAGATGCCGTTATGACGGTTGATGTAGCCGCACCGAATCAGCTGAGAGGAAACTGGGACAGATACAGGGAGAGCATCGTGCTGATGCTTGACCATCATGACAGCGGTATGGCAATGGCGGACAATCTTATCCGACCTGAAGCGTCTGCTGTAGGTGAGATAGTGTATGATATAGCCATGGAGCTTATTGCCAGGGGAAGGATCACACATCTGCCGCGTGCCGCGGCTGAAGCGATATTTCTTTCTATCAGCTCGGATACAGGTTGCTTCAAGTATTCAAATGCCACCCCAAAGACCCACCGAATTGCGGCGAGTTTGATAGAGCAGGGGGTCCCTTCCGCCAAGATAAATCTGCTCTGCTTTGACTCAAAGTCTCCTGAGCAGATAGAAGCTGAAAAAATAACATACAACAACCTACGAATACTCCTCGGAGGGAAGCTTGTCGTGGCAGCCCTCGACAAAAACACCAAGGCAGGACTGGCAAACGAGCATTTTGAAAATGCGGTCAATATTGCCCGTTCTGTAAAAGGTTCGCTTGTCAGTTGCTCTGTAAAGGAGAAAGATACCCAGCAGGGCAGTTTTCGTGTTTCGATGCGGTCAGGCGTTGACGGAATAGATGTGGCACAGCTGTGTGCCATGTTCGGAGGCGGAGGACATGTGTGTGCGGCAGGGTGTTCTATAGATGCTGATAATATTGATGCGGCTATAGCACAGATAGTACAAAAGGTCGCTGAGGTGGTCGATTGCAATGAGTGATTTTTTGAGTGTAAACAGAGCCGCCTTTGAGGATAACGGAATTGCGGATTATCTTAATTCTGAGACCGAGGCGAAGTTCGAAGCTCTGTGCAGAATAATGAAAGAGAAAAACGCCGAGATGAACATCACGGCAATCACGGACGATGATGCCATAGCAAGAAAACACTTTTGCGACTGCGTGTTTCTTTCGACTGTTTTGCCTGACCGTGCTAAGGTTGCAGATATAGGTTGCGGCGGAGGTTTTCCGTGTCTGCCTGTAGCCATAACAAGGCAGGACCTTTGCGGCATGACGGCTATAGATTCAACGGCAAAAAAGGTCAATTATGTAGCTGAGACGGCTCGTGCTCTTGGACTTGATAGATTTGAGAGTTACACCATGCGTGCCGAGGACGGAGCACATGATGCCAAGTTCCGTGAGCAGTATGATGCGGTCAGTGCACGTGCGGTAGCTAATCTGGCTATCCTTTGTGAGCTTTGTATTCCTTATGTCAAGGTGGGCGGCAGATTTTTTGCTATGAAGGGCAGAGGAGCAGCAGAAGAACTGGCAGAAGCGAAAAACGCAATAGAGGTGCTTGGAGGCAAGGTCGAGAAGGTGCATGAGTTTTCTCTCCATACCGGAACAGAGATACAGCCGAGATATATCATAGAAATAGTGAAGACATCCCGCACGCCGGCAGAGTATCCGCGTCAGTACGCAAAGATCAAGAAAAGACCGCTTTAGTTACCACGCCCGCGGTCATACTCGGCAAAGGCTGTGAATATTGAGCATCAATGTTTTTTGAGGCACACTTTTTTTAAGTGTGCCTCATTTGTATTCAGGCAAAGTGACATACCTGTCAGCTCCCGATTGGATCTTTGGGTCGCAGGCAAGTCTGATGCTGTCATATACTACGCTCTCCTCGGCTATAGCCGAGGAGAGCCGAACTAATACC
>JAZNOK010000116.1:0-20946 GCA_045580775.1 Eubacteriales bacterium | reverse complement strand
ACCGCCCCCTGGAAGACCGTCATCAATATGGACAACAGAAACCAGAAGGCGGCGATAGATCTGCTCTCCTTCTCGTCGGACATCCAGGAGGTCAGCGTTACCTATACTCTCAACTACCAGATCAAGAAGGAAAACGCACAGGACATCTACCGTACTATAGGTATCAGCTACTTTGATACTGTCATCACTCCCCGTATCCAGGAGGCAGTCAAGAGCGTAATTGCAAAGTATACCGCAGAGCAGCTTCTCGAGATGCGTGCCGATCTGTCGAATGAAATAAAGAACATCCTCACAGAAAAGCTCGCAACCTATAATATCGAGGTGCTGGATACTTCACTTGAAAATCTGGATTTCTCTGATGCATTTACTACTGCCGTAGAGGCAAAACAGGTGGCAGCACAGAAGAGCCAGCAGGCAAAGATCGAGCAGGAGCAGGCACTTATGGAGGCTGAATACGCAAAGAATATTTCCGAGACGAAGGCAAACGCCGATGCCGCAGTAGCAAAGATCGCGGCTCAGGCGGAGCTTGACGTAACAAAGATCCAGGCTGACGCTGCAGAATACGCAGGACAGAAGGATGCGGCTATTATAGGTCAGGTCAGAGATATATTTGCAAAAGACCCAGCAAACCTCACAAATGAGGATTTAGAGGCACTTCTTCTCTACTACTATATTCAGAAGTGGAACGGAACCCTCCCCCAGACATATATAGGAGCTGAGGATTTCTCCGAGCTTTTATCATCGCTTGTCAGCGGCGGAGCTGCGGCAAACGGCTGATAGACTATAGAGGTATTTTAGAACAGAAAACTGCCGCTGATCCGATTTTTCGGATCAGCGGCAGTATTTTTGCTTTATATAAAACTGCTTTTTATCCCCGCCGTAGCATATTGAATAAAACGAGTCATGACAGTAGGGAAAATGGTTGCGGATACCTGCCCGCCAAATATGATAATTATGCTGTCAGCCCTCCGACTGCTCGTCCTTTTTGTCTTTATAGCGGACTTTGTATTCTGTATCTGCAGTACGGTCTTTTTGCTTGTGGCGGCTGTTTTCTGCAATATATGCCTCTGCCGCGTCTATTATCGGATGGTAGTTTACAAACAGCAGCTTCTTTGCCTCTTCGGCGTTCGCCCATTTGTATGAGGATATTTCGCTTTTTTGCAGGGTGGGTTCGCCTCTGACCTTGGCAAGATACAGCACGACTGTTTTGTATACACTGTTGGCTATCGTATATCTGAGCTCATGTCGGAAGCTCCTCGCGAGATTTACCTTGTAGCCTGCTTCCTCTCTGACCTCACGCATAGCGGTCTGTCTCTCTGACTCAAATGCCTCAACATGCCCCTTGGGCAGACTCCAGGTGTGAGATCTTTTTTGCAGCAGGACGAGATATTCGTTCTCTCCTGTTACATTTCTGTAGATAACAGCACCGCAAGATTTTTGGTATACAGCATCAATGCTTGTGCGAAAGAACTTCTCTGCAAAGTGGATCTTTTGTGCGATCTGAGCCTGATTGAGCACGGTTCCCTCAGGAGCAACAACCAGTTTGTCCTCCGAGTCGTTTGTGCGGTTTACTATTGCGATCACCTTGCCTGTGAATGTTTGGATAGGTTCTTTCACTCCCAGGACATAGGCATCCAGCGGCTCTCCGTCGCCCGATACTGTGTCGGGTACGTAACCGTAATTGACTCTGTAGCGGATGGAATAATTTCCTTTCTTATGAATGTAGCCTATCGGACGGTCTATGGTTACGGTAACGATCTTACCGAACAATGACCTGACAAGCTTCTTCCTCTGCTGATATGTCACCGATCTCCTCCATTGTACAGCTTGTGTACGAAAAACAAAAACTACGGATCCCGTCTGCCGCGGTGAACTATCGGGTAGACATCATTGGGCTCCTGACTCTTCTTACTTATAAGTATACCACATATTTTTGAGATATTCAATATATATGAGCAAAAAGCCGCCGAGTCTTTGTCGTTTTTTGCGTTTAGTAAAAAGATCCCCCTTGTATCAAGTGATAGAAGGGGGATCTTTGCGAGCGGATTGCCGCTGTTCAATTTGAGTGATGCCTGATGTAACGCTTCGATGAATGCTTGTGCGTTATGCCGGGCAAAAGAGTGACAGCAGAGCTTGGCTGTCTATTCAGTTCAGCCTCTTTGATAGCATCCATGCCACGGCATTTGTGTTATTGCCTGTGTAGTTGAATATATCGTGTCCTTGACCCGCGAAGACGGTCAGCTCAATATCAGCTCCGTAGGATCTCAGTATATCGGAACAGGACTGCATTGAAGACAAAAATCCGTCATTTTCGCCGCAGTACATACGGATGGGCGTTTTTGCTATAGCCGAATAATCATTGTATGTCCTCGCTCCTCCGGTGAGGATAGCCGCGGCAAAGTATCCCGGGTGCTTTTCCAGTATGTACAAAGATCCGATCGAGCCGAAGGAATGTCCTGTGAGGTATATTCTGTTTTGATCTGCTGCAGTATGCTCGGCTATATGGGATATCAGCTCAAAGGCGAGATCTCTTGTATATTCGGCATAAGGCCAATACTGACCGTCGGGGCATTGAGGAATGAGCAATATAGCATCGCCGTCTTCTTGGCTCAGGGCTTTTGTCAGTACGCTGTGAACGCCGATGTCAGCTACATTTATGCTCTCGCCGCTTGCTCCGTGTATATATACTACAAATGGGTATTGTTTTGTTTTGTCATATCCGTCGGGCAGATATACCTTGTAGTTCATCCTTCCCGTGGAGCTTTCAAATACCCCAATGTTCCATGTTCCTTCAACCGCACGTGACAGTACACATGAATGGTCCGAGAGTGTTGCGTATTTGGGACACAGCTCTGCCAACGCAGATGTAGGATTTGGAGAGATGCTTGTATCCAGACTTGCATCATACGACATGCCTGTACCCGATGCTATTTTGTCTATTCTGTCAAATGACTGAGAAAACAGCTTGCCGCCTGAGATGACTTTGTCGTATACGCCGGCTTCTATCTTGCACAGGTATTCACCGTATGCCGTATCATAGATCATAGACATGGCCGCAGACTCAGAGAGGGAAGAACCTGCTATTCCTGAGAAAAATCCGCTGCCTGCCGATGAGCCAAACGATCTTGAGATATCAAACTTGTCCGTGATGATAACGGCAAATTTTCCGTCCGCTCTGACACCTGTGTTGCTTGTTGAGTGGTTATGGCAGACAAATGTAGTCACGGTTCCGCCGTTGAGATAGATGTTTGTGTTGCCGCTCAGGCCGTCTCCTCTGTTACGGTATACAGCGATCTTGTTGACTGCAGCCGTCCCCTCGAGGATGAGATCAAGCGTGCCGTTGTGCACAGCTCCCGATCTAACTCCTCCGCGGGTAAAGAGTCCTATCTCATTTACCGTGCCGCTTCTGAGGGTGATGTTTACATCTCCTGTGTATGAGTTGGTTGAGTCATTATAATTGTACATATCCCGTACCGACTCGACTGCTCCGTTTGGCCTTGTGTCTGCGACACCGCCGATGATATATGTGCCGGATGGGGATCTTACTCCATCTGCGAAGGTAAAGGGATTGAAATGACATCTGAATACGATGTTCTTGGTAGGTGAGGATGTATGCGGAGCGAGCTCGATCTGAGAAAACTCCAAAGGCCCTGACAGGATCCAGTGCATCTGATCTGAGCTTTGGAAAAGCAGTCTGCCGCCTGAGTGCGTTTCATACTTTCCGGTAATAGTGATCTTAGCTGTGTGGGCAGGCTCGGTAAAGCCCTCTCTCAGATCTATGCTCACGTCACCGAGAAGAACTATTACCGCGTCCTTTCCGAGAGAGGCTGCTTTTGTGTACGCAGACTCAATACTGCCGAGCGGACTGTCGGCACAGCTGCCGTTGCCGCTTGCTCCAGCTCTTACGTACAGAATACCGGTGTCTGACTCGGGAGGGAGGGGTGCTCCGGGAGTCTGAGATGTTCCGGGCGTTTGAGATGTTCCGGGCGTTTGAGATGTTCCGGGCGTTTGAGTTGTTTCGGGCGTTTGAGTCGCTCCGGGCGTTTGAGTTGTTTCGGGCGTTTGAGTCGCTCCGGGCGTTTGAGTCGTCCCGGGTGTTTGAGATGTTCCGGGTGTTTGAGTCACTGCCGGATCCTGTGTGCCTGCGGTGGGCGGAGCAACAGGAGAATCAGGTGCGTTAGTGTCAGATGATATTGTTGTATCTTGAGACGTCGGATCTGTCTGTATATCCGTCTGAGTACCTGTGTGTTCGGCAGATTCTGCTTCGGACCCGACAGCAGGTTTGTCTGTTGTGCCAAAGATATCTTCAGTATCTGTCGGGGAAGATGCGTCAGGAGCTTTTTGCTCAGTGACGTTTTGTGAGGTCTGTGTTGATTGTACTTCGGTATCCGTGACAGCCGCTTGCGGATCTTCGGTGCCGGAGCATCCGCACAGCAAAAACAGGACTGCCGCGGTTATGCATATCAGTTTTTTCATGGTCGATATCCTTTGTATGTTTATTTCGCTCTTTGTGCCAGTATCCATCTGATGAAGTTCATATCGTTTCCGGCTCTTGTGTACACCTGACCGTGTCCAAGATCTCCATAGAGAGTAAATTCAACGTCTCCGTGATATTCGTTTTTGAGAATATGGGCGAGCTTTTCCATCGGCTCGGCAAAGCCGTATTCGTCATTTGCACCGCAGTACATGCGGATGGGGGTTTTGACAATGTTCTTATACTCGGAGTCCGAAAATGTGGTGCCGAACGAAGTGATGAATGCCGCCGCAAAGTATCCGGGATGCTCCGAGAGAAGCGTCAAAGTGCCAAATGCTCCGTATGAGTGACCGCTGATGTATATTCTCTTTTGATCTATATTAACATGATCACTCAGATGCTCTATCAGCTCCATCAGCACCTCGCGAGCTTCAATACAAAACGGCCAGTTATCTCCGTTTATACACTGCGGGAATATGACTACTGCATCTCCCCCTGTCTCTGAAATAAAGTTTCGCAGAGCCGAGTGAATGCTGAACTGCGTTGATATGTTCATGGTTGAGCCGCCGTTACCGTGCAGATACATAAAGAACGGATATTGCTTATCCGGGTCAAAGTTCTTCGGTATATAAACCTTGTATCTCATGGTGATGTTAGGGTGCTGTTTGCTTTTAAATGAGGTCAGATTCCATATTCCGTCGGTAGTGGTGTCAAGAACGCATTCGTGATTTTCACCGAGCTCAGAGTTCATCGGACAGCGGGATTTGAGTGTTGCTCCGTTGCCTTTGTAGATCACACTGCCGTGTTCGTCTGTGACCGTACCGCCGAAATTCTTGAAGGTAGCGATGCTTGCCTTGCCCGAGTTTATCAGAGCTCGGTCGATGACGATAGTTCCGTTGCCGGTATATGAGGAAAAACCTACAGCATGAAGGTACAGATATGCTCCGTCAGCGACGTTTACACGGGTAAGATCAAACGGAGCACTCGGGGATATCGTCATTCTTTCAAAGCGAACGCTCGAGTTTATTACCAGCTTGCCTCCGCTCAGTATATTGAACTGCATTGAGCTCGACTGAGATCTGTGCAGAATTACGGTATTATCGAATATATACTCACCCGAGAAGCTTACTGTGCCGTTGTTCTTTATCATGAACATGCCTGTCTGCGAGCCGTTTGAACCGCTTGCATCTTCGACTGTTCCTATATAGCTTTTGTTCGTTTTCGGGTCTTTGCCTGTGATGACTACGGCACCGTTGGCATAAGGAAAGTCGAACTGGTCAGTACCTACCCAGGCTTTGCCGGGGATAACCAGATATCCCCCGCCGCTGTTTATCAACACACCGAGAGCACCTGTACCGTTTGCAGAGCCTCCGAGGGACTGCTTTGCCATATCAGGACCGGAACCGTCATAATAGTCGTAGCATCCGCCGTAGGGGTTTGTGCCGTTTACCGAGTAATATACGGCGTTGTTTGATGTGAGCTTGGGTTCGCTCGGGATGCTGAGCTTCTCAGGTTCGGGAGCTTGTGTTATGGGCGGGTCGGTTACAGGGACTTCGGTTACGTCAGGCTCGGGGATAGGCGGTTCATCCGTTATGTCAGGCTCGGGGATAGGAGGTTCGTCCGTTACGTCAGGCTCAGGGATAGGCGGCTCGTCCGTCACGTCAGGTTCCGGGATAGGCGGCTCGTCCGTCATGGGAACATCGGTCTGATCGTGCGTGTCTGTGCCCGATATATTATCCGTTGCGGCATCTGTTTGAGCGGATGTATCTGTTGATGGAGTTATATCTGCAGATGTCGTGGTGTCGGTCGCAGGTGACGTCTCTGTCACATCGGGGATCACAGTGTCTGCATCAGGCTGATTGTCGGATGTCTGTATGCTATCCGGTGCGGTATCCGACTGTACTTCGGTCTGTTCTGCTTTATTGACATCTGTATTACTATGGCATCCGCTGAGTATGAGTGTTGCCGTGAGAATGAGTATGATCAGTTTTTTCAATTGTTTCGACCTCCGGTTGGGTTTACTTATTATGATGTTTCTATATCTTTTTTTATATCTTACATAGAGTATATCATATAGGTGTATGCTCTTTCAATAAACTTATCGTTGATATGTATTTGCACGGAGTTTACAGTTTGGGTGTCGGTTTGTGCTTTTTCTTTAAAAGCATCGAGGCGTTGTCAACCAAGCTCGGTGAGTTTTGCCTTGATGCTTTTCATATCATCGAGCATGGCAGCCTTTTTTTGCGGATCTCGCAAAAGAGCCGCAGGGTGGTATACGGCACACATGTGTACGCCTGCACGCTCGATCCATTTGCCGTGGTCACGTGTTATCTTGAAGTCTGAGGATATGAGCTTCATTGCGGCTATTCTGCCCAGACACACTATTATCTTCGGTCTTATTGCCTTGACCTGCTCACGCAGAAAATGTATGCATGCATCCTGCTCCTCCGGCTGAGGATCACGGTTTCTCGGAGGACGGCATTTCAGAATGTTGGCGATATATACATCCTCACGTCTGATATCAACACTAAAGAGAAAACGGTCGAGCAGCTTTCCTGCCGCTCCGACAAAAGGTATTCCTTGTGCGTCCTCGGCTTCCCCGGGGGCTTCGCCTACGAACATAAGTGAGGCGTTTGGGTTTCCTGTACCGAATACACAGTTTGTTCTTGTGACGTGCAGCGGGCATGCACGGCACTCGGTACAGGCGAGTTCTGTTTGTTTGAGAATTTCAGACATGGCGGCACCTCGTTTGAGCTTTTTTCTTTTTTGCAGTAATCGTTTTTACATAGTAAACACTATGGAAAATACAGTAAACACAATGAAAACGCATTTAACATCCCGTGCCTGTCAATTTGATCAGAGCAGATCGCAACAGGAGTGGGCATGACTGCGTGATGTTTGCTTGATTTTTAGTATATCACATGTAATATATCAAAGTCAAATATTGAAAACGGCATTTATTTGTGATAAGATATAAGGCAAGTAATATATTCTCGGAGGAGCATGATGGAAAAGAGAAAAAAGCTGAGAATAATGCATATAGCGGATATGCACCTTGACTCGCCTTTTTCGAGGCTTGATGCGGAGAAGGCAGAGCAGAGACGCAGAGAGCACAGAGGGGTGTTTACCTCTATGATGCTGTATGCAAGAAGCCACAAGGCAGATATAGTTTTGATTGCAGGGGATCTGTTTGATGTTGGGTATGCGGGTGAAGATACCGTATCGCTGATCATACGTGAGTTTGAAAAGGCACCCGAGTGCAGATTTGTTATTGCCGCGGGAAATCATGACCCGTATTTTGCAAATTCGGTCTACAGACTGAAGAAATTCCCTGACAATGTGTATATATTTGACAGCTGTGAGCTCTCCTGTTTTACCTTTGAGGAGCTGGGAGCACAGGTGTACGGCTGGTCGTTTGTATCTGATTCGCTTGAACACAATCCTCTGAAGGGAAAGACAGCCGAGCACAACGAGTACATTCCGATTTTGTGTGCTCACTGTGATATTACATCGGCATCGAGCAAATATGCTCCTGTCAATGTGGCGGATATAGAACGCTTCGGTGCTGTGTATTCGGCTCTGGGACATGTGCACAGGCATGACGGAATACAGAAATTCCCATCCGGTGCCGCTTACGGCTACTCGGGATGCCCTGCGGGACGCAGTTTTGATGAATGCGGCGAGGGCGGTGCTTATATATCCGATATAGAATGCACCGATGACGGTCGGTGGGAGGTCGCTGTCAAATTTGAAAAATTCTCTGTCAGCTCTTATGAGAAGGCGACCCTGGACATGACAGGTGTGATGACACACGGCGAGGCAGAGAGCAGGATAGCGGCGTTTATATCTGAGAAAGGCTACAATGACAGGGTCTCTCTGAGGCTGACACTCAGAGGCATGACCGGCAGTGATGTTGGGACTCTTGACGGCTTCAGTGCACAGAGCATGTCGCTGTTCTATCTTGAGATCAGAGACGAAACCGTACCGACCTATGACTGTGCACGCCTGGAGCAGGACATGACGGTGCGGGGGGCGTTTTACAGGGTGCTTTTGCCAATGCTCGAGAGCGATGATGAGAGTCAGAGGGAAATAGCATCAGAGGCTCTTCGGGTCGGTTTTGCGGCTTTGGATGGGTCGGATATTACTACCGTGTAGTGACAGAGAGGTGAAAAGATGATTATAGAGAAGATCGAGATAGACAGCTTTGCCTCGCACAGCGGTCTGTGCATGGAGTTTTCTGACGGAATCAATCTCATAGAGGGATCAAACGAAAGCGGCAAGAGCAGTATTGCGGATTTTATCAAATTTATGCTCTACGGCGTCGGAGCAAAGGCATCCGACGATCATCTTGCCGAGCGAAAGAGGGTCATGAACTTCAATAGCTCTCATATAGCAGGCAGTATGACTGTCAGCGTTGACGGGCATAGATACCGCATCGTGCGAAATACAGCAGTCAGCGGTACTGTTCGAGAGAGTGTGAGGACACGTATTTGCGTGATAGATACAGAGACGGATGAGGATGTCTACGATGGCAGAGAGCCGGGGGAGAAGCTGCTCGGGATACCTGAGGATGTATTCTGTGCCAGTGTGTATCTTAGTCAGAGGGCAGAGCAGAGAGTCAGTCCGTCTTTTTCCGAGTCGATATCCAATATTCTGTTCTCGGGGGATGAGAGGCTGTCTGTGAACAAGGCGGTAGAACGTATTGATGCGGCGAGAATACCTCTGTCGCACAAGCACGGCAAGGTCGGGCGTATATACGATATCAGGGCGGAGTTGGATACACTCAAAGGCAGACTGGCAGCTGATATGGAGGCAAACCGCCGTATCATTGAGCTTGAGGCTGCGGTAAACGAAAAGAAAAATACCAACCGCGAGCAAAAGGACAGCTGTGCGTTGCTGGAAAGAAAAAAGAGAGCGTATGAGCTGGCAAAGCTCCTGGAGAGCTGTGAGGCTGTCGCAGGTGCCGAGAGAGAAAAGGTAGCGAGTGAACTTAGCCTTCTTGAGTACAAGGCATCAGCTCATATACCTACCGATGCCGAGGCTGATGAGCTTCATACCTATGAGAGAAGTCTTCGGTCGCTTGAGACCAGGTTAAGCGAGCTTTCAGCTGAGAGGGCAAAGGTTGAGCTTGAATATGAACAGCTACGACCGACTCTCAGGTTTGGAGAGGTGTACAGCGGTGACGGAGATGACATTGTCGAGACCGTCGAAAAAAGCAAAGCATCTGCAAAAAAAAGCTTTATATTCTCGGTTGTTGTGTTTATCGCGGCTGTGAGTATGGCGGCACTTTCATTTATACCTGGGATAGCTGCTTTGCCGATGTATGCGGCATCGGCAATTCTGTGTGCCGCAGGTATAGCGATGCTTGCTGCAGGACTCAAAAACGCACGCCACGCTGCAAGGATACTTGACGGTGCACAATGCAAGACGGCAGATCAGCTGAGGGAAGCAGTCGACCGGTATAAAACAGCCAAAGCACGCTCAGACGAGCTTGACTCTGATCTTGATGATAACGCCCTTCGGACATCAGAGCTGACCGAGCTTCTCAGAGCTGAGAAGGAACGGCTGAGTGCGTTCCTGTCAGAGATGGATATAGAGGACAGGGTAGAGTCATCTCTCTCAATAGCGAAGATCTCGGATACCCTTGTTGCGAGGCAGAGACACGCGGCGGTGCTCGAGGCGGATGCCGCAGAGAAGCGTGTATACTACGAGGCACTCAGGGACAAGACTGATGATGTCGATGTTGACAGCACACGTGCGGAGCTTGAGTCGCTCGGAGTGGAAGATCCTATTTGTGCCGATCCTGAAAAACTTGACCGCAATATCCGCTTTTACCGTGAGCAGTCGGAGCTTTTGGGGGCAAGGATACATTCACTTGAGCTTGAGCTTGCTCACTTGAGAGCAAGTGTCAGCTCGCCTGCTTCGATAAGTGAAAAAATATCAGAGCTGGAGAGGGAGCTGTCGGTGTGCGAAAGAAAGCATGCGGTGTATGTGCTTGCCGCAGAGGGCTTGAGGACGGCGGCAGAGGAATTGCGTCGGTCTGTTGCTCCTACGCTTGCACGCATATCGGGTGAATATATGAATACGCTCACCGATGGCAGATACTCACAGATGCTGCTCGATGCGTCGTTTTCTCTTTCATACAACAGCGGAGGAGAGCCCAGACACATAGACCACATGAGCACGGGTACGCGTGACATGGCGTATTTGTCGTTACGTCTTGCTCTCGGGGATGTTATATCAGCGAGAGGGGGACTGTTGTGTGTGCTCGATGAGGCAATGGCACACATGGATGACACGAGAGCCGGCAGTTTGATCAGACTGCTTGAGAAGAGAGCTTCGTCGGGGCATCAGCATTTACTGTTTACCTGTCATACGAGAGAGTCGATACTGCTCGACCGTGCGGGAGCGAAGTACAATCATATCAAAATGTGAGAAATAAATGAAAAAGGATAGAAGCTTATGAAGAAAATTGCAGTTATCACAGGAGCCAGCTCAGGTATGGGACGGGATTTTGTACGGCATATCGACAGGCATGAGAGCTTTGATGAGGTGTGGGTGATAGCACGCCGCAGAGAAAGACTCGAGCAGCTGTCGGCAGAGTGCAAGCTCCCGATAAAGGTCCTGCCGCTTGATCTTACAGAGGATAGGTCGTTTGAAGAATATGCAACTCTGCTGAAGGCAGAAGAGCCGGATGTTGCATTGCTTGTTAATTGCTCAGGCTATGGGAAGTTCGGCAGGTATGACGATATAGATATGTCTGACAAGATGGGTATGATAGACCTCAACTGCAAGTCACTTGTGCAGATGACCGAGCTGACGCTTCCTTACATGAAGCAGGGAGCACATATAATCGAGCTTGATTCTTTGTCCTCCTTTCAGCCGGTGCCGTATATAGGTGTGTACGGAGCGACAAAGGCATTTGTCCTATCTTACTCACGCTCGCTTGACCGTGAGCTCAGACCGAGAGGTATCAGGGTGTGTGCTGTATGCCCCGGGTGGGTGCGTACCGAGTTTTTTGAAAGAGCGAAAACAAAAAACGAAAAAGCCGTCACGTATTACAACAAGCTCTGGGAGTCTGAGGATGTAGTAAAGACTGCCCTGCGTGATGCATACAAAGGAAAGGATGTATCTATTCACGGTTTCAGAGTGAGGGCACAGGTGCTCGCGACAAAGCTCCTGCCGCACTCGCTTGTCATGAATATCTGGCTAAAACAGCAGGGACATAAGTAGAAACGGTCGTTGCAAGGGATATAGTACAACTCAAGATCTTATGCGGAACAGTTTTCTTATGCATAAGAGCACCGGTACTAACGGCAAAAGGAGTATGGAAACTATCATCTTAAGAACAATTGTAGGTGGTTTTGTATGAGAGAAATATTGTCACAACGGCTGAGGACTTTAAGAAAGGCGAGGGGGTATACCCAGCTCGAGGTAGCGGTATATTTCGATATAACCGAAAAAGCGTATCAGAATTAAGAGCTTATGACTCGGGAACCGAAGCTTGAGATACTGGTTCGAATAGCCGAGCTTTACGGAGTGTCGCTTGATTATCTTGTGGGCAGAGACGAAAAGTAGCTTTCTGCACCGGACAGACGGTTTTATAGAAAAGACTGCCCCTGCCCATTCTCCCGACCGTTCTGCCTTTTATGCTGATCAGATGAGGCAAAACGTCGGACGTAATATAAAAAAACAAGGCGTCTTCTCAGCTCCCTTGAACGGGAACGGAGAGGACGCCTTTTTCTTTTTGGCTTTATCTGTATATGTTCGGATCGTCGGTTCTTTCGAGCAGGTAATCAAGAGAAACATTAAAATAGTCAGCAAATTTGATCAGCGTTTTGTAATCTGCCTCACGTTCAAGATTTTCATATCGGCTGATACTGTTTTGGTTCATGTTCAGATCCAGAGCAAGCCTGAGCTGTGAGATATTTCTTTCCTTGCGTAACTGCTTTAACCTCATTATTATCCTTTTCCGATCCGTATTACTTGGAATACTGCGTAAATGCTTGACAATATTATACCATTATGGTATAATACAAAATATCCCAAACTGGTATAATAGCGTCTTGACAGACAGAATATTATGGGATACACTATATCCAAGGTATATTCTGTGAGAAAAGATCATATTTATGCGGCAGGCACGCTATCGCTGTCTGCGGCAAAAGAAAGGAACGCAAGAAAATGAAAAAAGTTTTGAGCTCAGCGGTAACGGTACTTTCTCTTTTGCTTGTGATCGCAGCTTTGTGCTGTGTCTGTGCAACAGAGGCGAAGGCTGCCACCTACTCAGGCACATGCGGAGAAGACGGGGGCAATATCACATGGTCGCTTGATACCGGCACCGGTACTCTCACTATAAGCGGACAGGGGAATATGCGTGATTATTCACGGAGTTCCAGTCCGTGGTACAGCTACAGATCATATATCAAAACGGTCGTTATAGAGGACGGCGTGACACGTATCAGTAGCTATGCTTTCCGTGATTGCACTTACCTTACAAGTGTTAGGATACCGGAAGGAATAAAAAACATCAGATCCGGTACGTTTTACAATTGCACCAGTCTTACTGATATCACTATTCCCGCCAGCGTGACATATATAGCCGGAGAATCGTTTTATAATTGCGACAGCCTCACGGAATTGATCCTGCCGGGTGTTACTTATATAAGCGACCATGCGTTCGAAGGTTGTTCAAACCTTGCAAGTGTAACCCTGTCTGAGAACTTAACCTACATCGGTATGAACGCTTTTGCTTACACTGGTCTTGCCGGTATAACGATACCTGACAGTGTGACTACCATCAAATACCAGGCGTTCTACTGCTGTGACGGTCTTACGGATGTAGAAATGGGAAGCGGCGTGACGAGTATCGGCAGGGAAGCATTTGTCGGTTGTCCTATTGAATACAAGAACATATACGATAACGGAAAATACTTAGGCAATGAAGATAATCCTTACATGTATCTGGGAGATACGGTGTCTGACACTATCACCGGATGCGTTATCCACCCGGATGCAAAAATAATCGGAGATTTTGCGTTTGAAGAATGCACGAACCTGAACAGTGTCAGCATTCCCAACGGTGTGAGATATATTGGGTACAAAGCGTTTTTGTATTGCGACGATCTGACGGGCATAACCATCCCCGGAAGCGTTAAGGAAACCGGAGATGGACTATTCGCAGGGTGCCCGAGACTTGCGACTGTGACGATCGAAAACGGTGTAACGAGTATTGGTGACAGTATGTTTTATAACTGTGAAGCTCTCAGTACTATAACCATACCCGACAGCGTGACCGAAATCGGCAGCGATGCATTCTATGGATGCAGCAGTCTTGTGAGTATAACTCTTCCTGACAGTATTGAGAGTATTGGTAGCTGGGCATTCGAATTTTGCACGAGCCTGAAAAGCATAACCATACCTGACAGTGTAACAAGCATTGGCAGTAGAGCTTTTTGGTACTGCACCTCTCTTGAGTCTATCACTATCCCATTTGTGGGACTGAGCAGAAAGACATCTTCCGATACATACCAGTATCCGTTCGGAGCTATATTCGGTAGCTCGTATTATTCTGATTCTTCAACCGATACACGGCAGTATTATCACGGTTCCAGCACGACCGGTACTACATCTTCGTATTTCAGAATTCCTTCGAGCTTGAAGAGTGTTACCGTTACAGGCGGAGAAATACTGTACGGAGCATTTTATAACTGCTCGAACATCACGAGCATAACTCTGACAGGTAATGTCACAAGCATCAACGACTGTGCGTTCTATAACTGCTCAAAGCTTTCGAGTATAACCATCCCCGACGGTGTCATATCTATCGGAGAGAGAGCTTTTGACGGCTGCAGGAGTCTTAGCAGCATAACAATCCCGGAAGGTGTGACAAGCATCGGTGCGGGAGCATTCGGCGGGTGCGGACTTGACAGTATAACAGTAGCCGAAGGCAACACAGTATACCGCAGTGAAGGAAACTGCCTGATAGAAACAGGCACCAACACACTTATTGCAGGCACTAACAGCGGCAGCATTCCCGATGGAGTAACAAGCATCGGTGCTTCTGCATTCTATAACTGTACAGCTCTCAGTGCCATAACGATTCCCGACAGCGTGACCGAGATCGGCAGCTATGCGTTCCGAAACTGTTCAGCTCTCACCGAAGTAGTGATACCCGAGGGTGTGACGAGCATAGGCGGCGGAGCTTTCTCGGGTTGCTCCGCTCTTGAGTCTATCGCTATCCCCTTTGTGGGAAGAGCATTGTCTGATACAGATCGGTATCCCTTCGGATATATATTCGGAACATCAAGCTATACAGGCGGTGTTAGTACCAGGCAATATTACATAACTTCTTCCTCATCTTACTACTCTACTGCTTATTACTACATTCCTTCCGGACTGAAGAATGTTACGGTAACGGGCGGAGAGATACTGTATGCGGCGTTTTATAATTGCTCAACTATCACGAGTCTGACTCTGCCAGAGGATATTAAATCAATAGGATCCTCTGCGTTCTACAACTGTACGAGCCTGAATGATATTACTATTCCGGATGGATTGACAGCTATTTTTAACAGTACATTTAACAACTGCAAAAACCTCACTTCTATCGTAATTCCGGATACTGTAACCGACATTGGAAGTTCGGCATTTTACGACTGCACAAACCTCACAAACATCGTGATCCCCGATAGTGTAAAGATCATTGACTCTCATGCATTCCACAACTGTGCGAGCCTAGAGAGTGTTACAATTCCGAACGGGGTGACTAGCATAAAAGTAAACACCTTCACAGGCTGTACAAAGCTCAAGAGTGTCGTTATCGGCGAGGGCGTGACGGTCATAGACGATTATGCCTTTTCCGACTGTACGAGTCTTGCGAGTATCAGTATACCCGACGGTGTGACAAAAATAGGAAGTTATGCGTTCCATTATTGCGATGACATTACCGAAGTGTATCTGTCCGATAGTGTCACGGAGATCGAATCGAGTGCATTTGTAGGCTGCCGCAGGATCAATGCTGTATATTTTTGCGGTACTGCTGATCAATGGAACAGCATCAGTATCGGATCTGACAACAGTTATCTGACGGATTCAGCACGCTATTACCACAGATCTGACGAATGGACAGAGCTGACAGCAGCTGAGTGTACTGTTGCGGGTACCGAGGAGGGTTATTGTGATCTGTGCTGTGAGACTGTAGTCAGAGAGATCCCCGCACTTGGACACGAAGATACAAACTATGACGGTGTAGAGCCTACTTGTACCGAAGGCGGATATGCCGACTATGCGATTTGCGGAAGATGCTCACGGAGCACTTACCGGGTACTTGAGGCACTCGGACACAGGGTCGTTTTGAGTGAGGAAGTGTGGGCAGATTCAATAACAACACAAAACGATTCTCGCTATCCGTATGCATTCTCGGACGGAGTATACAGCTCTACGAATAAGGGACATTCCACAAGCTCATCATTCGTTATAACGGCTCTGTACGACTGTACGGTCAAGCTCGAATACTATGTATCGAGCGAGGGCGGCTATGATTTTTTGAGAATATACAAAAACAACAGTATGCTGTATTCGGTTTCGGGTTATACATCTTGGGAAACTGCAGAGATATCACTTAATGCAAATGATACATTGAAAGTTACCTATTCAAAAGACTACAGCGTATCCAGAAATTCGGATACAGGATACTTCAAGTTCTCCTGCGACCGGACTATGATAAGCACAGAGATCATCAAGCCTGCAGACGAGTTGGAGGCTACCTGTACAGAAGGTATCGTGTGCTCTTACTGCCAATATACCGTATCGGATGCACTCGGACATGACACAGAGCATCATGAAGGGCAGGCACCGACGTGTACGGAGATTGGCTGGTATGAGTACGAAACATGCAGCAGATGCGACTATACCACCTATTCGGATCTTCCGGCTGACGGACATGATATGGTATATCACGATGCTCAGGCACCTACATGTACTGAAGCAGGATGGTATGCATACACCGCATGCTCGGTATGCGGAGAGGGAGAGCGTACAGATATTCCTGCCGCAGGACACAGCTGGGAAGAGTGGGAGGTAGGAACAGAGCCTACTGCAGACTCGGACGGACTTTTGGTCAAAAAGTGCGGCAACTGCTCGGAAGAGCAGACAAAGACTATCGTCTATGCTTCGGCAGACGTTGACGCTGACGGTGCTTTGACAAACAGCGATGTTACTTTGATCGTGCGTTATATGCTCGGCTGGGATGTTGAAATTTCTCTCGCGAGCGTTGATGCCAACTACGACGGAAAGCTCACCAACCGTGATATTATCGTTCTGATACAGAGAATGGCATTCGCCGAGTAGCGAATCTGATTTTTGACATCATCATTCACATAAAAAATGAAGCAGAACCGCATTGTTTGCGGGGTCTGCTTCATTTTTTGCTCTGCAGAAAGGATCTGAGGGTGAAAATATAGTCACGTTGCTGTCATCTCCCGCCTTGGATGTTCACTTCGCTTTGCACCGTTTTATAATAGCAGCGGAGTTGGTGCGTTGCGGAGAGTGGCGTGCGTGCTTTTTTGTGCTGTCTATCTTTACAAATCCTTAAAGTCATGTTATAATAAAGTTTACCGACAGGCATTTTGCAAGACGCCGCAGCCGTCTCCACGGCAGGTGCATTGCTTTTATGACAAAATATAATTAAAATACCTTTTATGATAATATAAACCGAAAAACTATACACAGAGGTTTTTGAAAGTGGCAAAACAAGAGCTTATCAGGAATTTTTCAATTATTGCACATATAGACCATGGAAAGAGCACTCTGGCTGACAGACTCCTTGAAAAAACACGGGCGGTTGCTGTCCGCGACATGGAGGAGCAGCTGCTCGACAACATGGATCTGGAGAAAGAGAGAGGAATAACTATCAAGGCACGTGCCGTCAGAGTCGAATATGAGGCAAAGGACGGACAGGTGTACACACTGAATCTCATCGACACTCCCGGACACGTTGACTTCAACTACGAGGTATCACGCTCGCTTAATGCGTGCGAGGGTGCGTTGCTGGTCGTTGATGCTACTCAGGGAATAGAGGCACAGACCTTGGCGAATGCTTATCTGGCATTGGACTCGGATCTGGAGATAGTACCTGTCATCAACAAAATAGATCTGCCGAGTGCAGATGTGGCACGCGTGCGTGCGGAGATCGAGGATATTGTCGGCATACCTGCTGAACAGTGTCCTGCCGTCTCTGCAAAAACAGGACTCAACGTAGAGGATGTGCTTGAGGCTATTGTGCACGATATACCCGCACCGAAGGGAGATCCTGCAGCTCCGCTCAAGTGTCTGATATTCGACTCGTATTATGACAACTATCTCGGTGTCGTAGTCAATATCAGAGTCATCGACGGAACACTGCACGAGGGAGACAGGATCAAGATGATGAGTACGGGCGTTGAGTTTGACGTTATAGACGTAGGAACTATGGAAGCATTCGGACTCAAAAAATGCGGTACGCTCTCGGCGGGCGAGGTTGGATATATTACGGCTTCGATCAAGAACGTCTCGGACACACGTGTGGGTGATACTGTCACTCATGCACAGGATGGGGCACAGGAGCCTTTACCCGGATTTAAGAGTGTTCAGCCGATGGTATATGCAGGTATTTATCCTGCGGACGGAGCACGGTACGGAGATCTTCGCGACGCTCTGGAAAAGCTACAGCTCAATGACGCGGCACTAGTTTACGAGCCTGAGACGTCGATCGCTCTCGGGTTTGGATTCCGCTGCGGATTTCTCGGGCTTTTGCACATGGAGATAATAGAGGAGAGGCTTGAGCGTGAGTTCAATCTTGATCTGATCACTACGGCTCCGAGCGTTATTTATGAGATACTCAAGCGTGACGGAGAGACCGTCATGATAGACAACCCCTCGAACTTCCCATCGCCTGACGAGATAGAAGTAGCACGCGAGCCCGTCGTGAAGGCAAGTATCATTACGCCTGTTGAATATGTGGGTGGACTTATGGACCTTTGCCAGGACAGGAGAGGCGAGTCTATCGATATGAAATACATCGACACCACTCGAGTTGAACTGAGATATATACTGCCGCTCAATGAAATAGTCTATGACTTTTTTGATGCACTCAAATCACGCTCGAGGGGATATGCGTCGCTTGATTATGAGTTTGCGGAATACAAGGCGAGCAAGCTTGTGAAGCTTGACTTTTTGCTCAACGGCGAATGCGTGGATGCACTTTCATTTATCGTTCATGAGGAGAAGGCATATCCCAGAGCCAGGAGAATAGCCGAAAAGCTGAAGGACAACATTCCGCGTCAGCTTTTTGAGATTCCGATACAGGCGGCTATCGGATCAAAGGTCATTGCCAGAGAGACTGTCAAGGCTCTGAGAAAGGACGTCCTTGCCAAGTGCTACGGTGGAGATATCACCAGAAAGAAGAAGCTTCTGGAAAAGCAAAAAGAAGGTAAGAAAAAGATGCGTAAGCTTGGCTCGGTCGAGGTCAGCCCTGAGGCGTTCATGGCAGTGCTCAAGCTTGACGATGACAAATGATATCACCATACACGGTAAAGAGCAGAAGAGGAGATTAACATGGAGAAAAACATCAGACGCGTTGGGCTGTATATACACATCCCCTTTTGTCTTCACAAGTGTGCATACTGTGACTTTTGCTCATCTGTGGCAAAGGACAAGCTGCAGATGCAGGCATACGTGGACGCACTGGCACAGGATATCATGCATACAGCGAAGACCGTCGCGGCAGATGATATCATCGTAGACAGTATTTTTGTCGGAGGCGGAACGCCGTCCCTTTTGTCAAAGAAGGATATAGAATATCTGACCGACACTATATATGAGTCGTTTCGTGTGACAGAGGATGCTGAGTTTACTTTTGAGGTAAATCCGGCGACGCTCGACAGAGCAAAGGCACGCACACTTATTGACTGCGGAGTGAACCGCCTGAGCATAGGACTGCAGTCGGCTCATGACAACGAGCTTGAGGATCTGTCGCGTATCCACACGCTAAAGGACTTTATCAATTGCTACAAAACAGCACGCAAGGCGGGCTTCGAAAATATCAATGTAGACGTTATGTACGGCATACCCGAGCAGACTGTTGAGAGTTTTATGCAGACTCTTGAGCTTGTGTGTGAGCTCTCTCCCGAGCATATTTCAATGTACGGATTGCGTATAGAGGACGGGACACCGTTTAGCGTTCACAGACAGGAGCTTGAGCTTCCGGATGAAGATACGGAGTATGCTATGTTCAGACAGGGCAGAGAGTTTCTGCGTGAGCATGGATACTCTCATTACGAGATATCAAACTATGCCCTGGAGGGTTACGAGTCAAAGCACAATCTAAAGTACTGGCGGTGTGAGGAGTATATCGGAATAGGAGTGGCGGCACATTCTTACTACGGCGGTGTCAGATATGCAAAGATCACCGACACCGACAGATATATATCATATATTTGCGGAGAGGATGGCGAGAATTACGCCGATACCGTAGTAGCAAGCTCGGTAGAGAAGATAACTCAGGATGCTCTTGAGTGCGAGTATGTCATGCTCGGACTGCGTACTTCCGCAGGAATAGTCAAAAGCGACTACAAGAGACGCTTCGGGGTGGACTTTGACTCAAAGTATGCTCAGAGGATAGCCGATTATGCAGAGGCGGGTTTTATCATAGATTCCGAAAAGAGATGCCGCTTCAGTCCTGAGGGTATGTATGTATCGAACCGAATACTCTCGGATATTCTCGACCTTTGATTTGTCGAAATTATTAGAGCGAAAGCTGTTGACATAAGTGTGCCGTCTTGATAAAATATAAGTGTCGGCACAATGAAAATATACAAAACATAACGGAGGAAAATACAATGGCAGAAGAGATCATGGAGGGTGAGTTTTACACTCTGACAGACGAGGAAGGCAACGAGAGCCGCTTTGAGCTGATCGGAAGCGTCGAGATGAATGACAATACATACTATGCTCTTGTTCCGGCAGAGGAGAGCGACGAGTATGTAATTCTCAAGCTCACAAAGGATGAAAACGGTGAGGACATTCTTATTACCATCGAGGATGATGACGAGTTCGACCGTGTGGCAGACTTCTTTGAGGATGAGCTTTTTGACGAAGTAGATTACGACGCGGCAACAGACGCTGAATAATTTCAGATTATCAGCATATAATAGATATGGGGTGCATGTCAGCAGCCCCGAACAGATCCCTTATATTTTTGATATGATGACAGGGACCGTATTGATCGGTATCTGCCTGCCCTGTGCGTGATAATGTGAGTTTAAAACCCACAAGATAAAAAAGGGAGTCCGGACTTCTCTTATGGGAATGCAGGCCTCCCTCACATACTGCATGCAGTATGTGAGGACGTTGGAAGCACAAAGTACGGGAGAGGACACCATCCTGCGACAAGCAGGGTTTATCATACTTGCATTACACGGCACGGCGGGAAT
>JAZNOK010000115.1:0-6148 GCA_045580775.1 Eubacteriales bacterium | reverse complement strand
AGAAATGGGCTATCTGAGTGCAGACATATAGGAATATGTCAAACGAAGAGAGTCAATTTATGCCGAAAAGCCGTTTGTGACGGCGGTATTAGTTCGGCTCTCCTCGGCTATACCGAAACGTCCGACGGATGTGCATCCGTCATTTGTGAGAGGGTAAGCAACAAGGCGAGCAGATATGCTTCGGCTATTGATCTGCCTGCCTGCGGTTTTTTTGATTCTCTGTAGATATCAACTACGAGTCGGCGTATGTTGCTTTGAGCAAAGATCTTGACCTTGCCCTTGTTCAGAGCTATAAAGCTCAGGTCGCTGGCATTGAATTCGATTACGAAAAACGCCCCTTCTTTCTCACCGTCTGACTGAATGGCGAATCTTGCATATTTGCCGAGACAGAGCATCTCTGCGTCTGTGAGCATTACGTTCTCATCATTTATATAACAGCGAAAGGAGCCCGAATGTGCGTACACGATAGCATAGTTGTTGTAGGTCCTTTTCATTATCTGTCCTTTGTCGGTATCGCTCAACACCTTCCGTGCGGACAGCAGGCTGATCGTAGCAGGCTCTTTGTTTCTCTGATAGGATTCCTTCGGCGTGAAAAATGACAGCATAATCTCACCTCTATTCTCGCGTATATTATAAGTAATTTCAAGAAAATTGTCAACGGTGCCGATCATATAAAGTCGCGTTTTCTCACTTAAAGACTATAGTTTCACTTGATATGCACTCTGCCCCGTGATATACTTTTTACAGGAGGTGAACGTAATGACCGTTTATATTGATAAAAAGTATATGATCTTACCCGCAAGCAAGCATGCTTCTCCGAAAAGAGTGTTCTTATACGAGAACGGAAAGCTGATATTCGACTTTGTTTGTAAAATAGACAATATCTCTCCCGATTTTACGGCTTACGTGGACGTTTCGGCGTTTATCGGAAAGAGAGTTGATCTCAAAATAGAACCGGACGTACCGTACACCCCGCAGCTCGGTGACTGCTTTGTCGGCTCTGAGGTTTATGCCGAGAGGTTCAGACCGCGGGTGCATTTCACCGTGAAGAACGGATGGAACAACGACCCAAACGGCCTTATATATAAGGATGGAATTTATCACATGTTCTACCAGTACAATCCCGCAGGGGCGGAATGGGGGAATATGCACTGGGGACACGCCGTATCGAGCGATCTTCTTCATTGGGAGGAAAAGGATATCGCACTGTTCCCGGACGAGCTCGGTACGATGTTCTCGGGCTCCGCTGTAACCGACGAGAAAAACGTAAGCGGGCTCGGCAAGGACGCGATGCTGCTATTTTATACAGCGGCAGGCGGTACGAACATCCTCTCTAAGGGTGAGCCCTTTACTCAATGCCTCGCGTACTCGACCGACAACGGCACTACCTTCAAAAAATACGAAGGCAACCCAATAGTCCCGCATATTGCGGGTTCTAACAGAGACCCGAAGGTGGTATACGTCGAAGAGCTCGGCAAGTACGTAATGGCACTGTTCTTAAAGGAGAACGAATACGCCCTGCTGACCTCGGAGGATCTTATATCGTGGGAGGAGCTGCAGCGGCTCACGCTCACAGGGGATGCCGAATGTCCGGACATATTTTTGCTTGTGTGTGACGGTGTCAGATATTGGGTGATAATGGGTGCACTTGACAGATATATCGTCGGGCACTTCACGGAAGGTGTCTTCACACCCGAAGCCCCCGTAAAGAGCCTAACTTACCTCAGAATGAGCTACGCCGCACAGAGCTTTTCAGGCACGGAGGACGGGCGTGTTGTCAGGATATCGTGGGATATTATAAACAGCCCCGCAGACGGCTTCACCTCTCAGATGGGATTTCCCGTTGAGATGAAGCTCAAGCGGCAGGATGATGAGCTGTTCCTCTCATGCCTTCCGATAAAGGAGATCGAGCAGCTTTATATAAGCTCGGAGAACTCAGAAGGGCTGACGCTTGATTCGGACGCGGTCTACGGTCTCGGCACTGGAGCTGCTGATATTTCCGTTAGCTGCAAATATGCCTTCGGCGAAAAGCTGAAGCTGAACGTATTCGGCACAGAGATAATATGCGACATGGAGCTGAACGAGATAAGGTGCAAAAAGGCAAAAATGCCCCTGTCGCTTTTCCGTGACAAACTCGATCTGAGAATAATTGCAGACACTTCCTCGGTAGAGCTTTACTGCGACGGGGGAAGATCCTTCCTTGCGGTATCCGCTATTGCAGACTATAATCTGCCCTATCTGATAATATCAAAAAATGAAGCACTCACACTTGAGTGCGTAGAAGTACACAAGCTGAAAGGAGTGTATGATGAGAAATAGCTCCATTCTGAGGTTGCTTTCCGTAATTTCCGTGCTCCTGTGCATGCTTGCGGCGAGCGGATGCTCGGACGGACAGTTGGCAAGCACCGATGCGGAGGACGCTATGACCGATATAACAAGCACAACAAGCGAATCTGACACCTCACAGAAAATTACAAAATGACTGCAGCCCCTTCGGTTAATAATGTTGTCGTTTATTCGGATTTAAACAGCAAAGTAATCATTGTAAAAAAACATTGGACACATCACCGTGCTAAAACACGGAAATGATGTGTCCAATGTTACTTCTTTTGTAATTTTGCAGCAACGTTTAAGTTTTTTCTCGGCTCTCCTCGGTTCTTCTCGGCTATAGCCTCACACGAAAAACACCGTGTTCGCTCAGCTGTCAATGCCGTATCGTCTGCCAAATTCCCGAACATCAACGACCCCGCCGCCAAGCCGTGCCTCCTCTGCCGCAAAGCCTATCAGATGATTGTCGACAGATATTCCGATCTCGGCAATATCGAGCCCCTTGTATTCTCCGATGAGATAATCATACAGATCATATACAATGCCAAAGTCACCGCCGCCGTGACCTCCCGTTATGCTTTCGTCGGTCTCTATGAGCGGAACAGACTGCCATTTTCTGTCGGAAAGAGTAAATACGCTGATCTCGGGTCTTGACGCGTGAGCGTAAGCTTCACCCTTTGTTCCGTAGATTCGCGTGTATCTTCCGCCTCCGTTAAAGGCGTTGAAGGTGAGCTGTGCCGTAGCACCGCCTTCAAACTGCATGCTTACGACCTGGTGGTCAGGCACGTTGTTGTTTGCGTGGAATACGCACAGTCCGTAATCGGTCTTATCCAGAGCCTCAAGATATTCTTGCTCGGTAAAGTTCTCATGTGTTGCCACGGCTGAACGGAAATAGGGCTTGTACCACATGTTATAGGGATTATCTACATAAGTCGAAAAGCAATCGTACGGGCATCTCTCCCTCCCAGGACATTCTCCGGAGGAACAACGGATCGGGGCTCCGTCGGGAGCGTGCTTTTCGTTAAAGTAAGACAGCTCCCCAAAGGAAGATACCTTGCTGCAGGGCTTTCCGACAAGCCACTGGATGATATCGAGATCGTGACAGGTCTTGGCAAGAACGATCGGTGTCGTTTCGTTTGAATCATGCCAGTTTCCTCTGACGTAGCTGTGGGCAAAGTGAGTGTCACCTATCGCCTCGACCTGATCCACTGACATGACCTCGCCCAGCATACCGCTCTCGACGATGCTTTTGAGCGTTTTATAAAACGGCGTGTAGCGAAGCACGTGACACACAAGTGCCCGCACGCCATTCTTTTTTGCCGCTATGGCGATATCCGCACATTCTCTTGCCGTCTGTGCGACAGGCTTCTCGAGCAGAATATCGTATCCCAGCTCGATCGCCTTCATCGTCGGCTCGTAGTGACCGTTGTCATTTGTGGTGATAACAGCCACATCGGCAAACTTCGGCACAGCAAGCATCTCTTCCCAGCCGGCATAACAGCGATCCTCCGTAATTGCGTGTTTCTTTGCAAATTCGGATCGCTTGTACTCGTGTGGCTCGGCGACTCCGACCACTTTGTATTTTTCTGGCATTTTTGCCATGATCTGAGAGTAAGTGTTTCCTCTTGCTCCCGCACCGACAACGATAACTTTCAGCTGCTTCACGGCTGCACCTCCAATATGATACGCGTCTGTGAACACGCTATTATACCCATATTATATAGCTTATGTGACAGATTGTCAATCAGAAGACAAAAAGGAATACCCCCGTCTATATTATTTTACATCAAGACAGGCATATTCGCCGAGGATACCCTTTTTCTGCGGGGAGGATGTGGCTTTGGTACGCATTATCGCCGGTATTCAATACTTACTTCCCTTTTTTTAATAGCAACAGCGACGGTCATACCGGACCTGTGGGTTGTTACCAGCACCGGATAATTGACGCAAAGCGAGTCTGCAAGCTTGCTTTGGTCTGCCCGTGCAAGAGCATTCATTTTCATTTGAAAGCCACCCCGATCAACAGAGATGAAAACGGCAAACCCCGGCCGAATGCCCCAAGACCGCAGGATTGAAATAAAAGGAGAGAGAATTGAGAAAAGTCGGCAGAAAAATCCCCATCGGCAAATGTCCGAGGTGTAATGGTGCCATAATCTACTCGGATAACGGAGCTGATAAGAAAAGCCTTTCTGTAATTCAAGCCGATGATAATTACAAAGGGCGTACATATCTGTGTGCCAAGTGTAAAACGATGGTTGCAGTCATCGAAAAAGATTACGGCGGCATCCCCGTCCTCGGGGTCGCAAATGCATAAATATATAAGAAAGTGAGCCATCCTCCCGGCTGTGAATTCGGGAGATCAGGGTGAGTATCAGAACATATAGCAGAGCATTCCTCTGCGTTGTTTTGATACTCACCTTTTTATTTTTAAAAAGGAGTGATGCCTATTGAAAGTATATTGAACAGAATTGACAAAAACAAAAAAGAAAGTTAAAATAAAGGAGGAATAATTATTGTCAGAGAACATTGTAGAAAAAATCGTAAACGATATACTGCAAGACAGACTTTTGTACGGTAACAGCACAAAATGGGCAAATTGGATGTCACAGCTAACGATAGTCACCTGTCAGTATTGTGCCGAGCAGCATGGGACAATTGTTGACATATCCGTCTTAGATAATAAATCAGAGGTAGAAGCACATCCGCGGTGTAAGTGTGTATACGTCCCGATGAGAACGAAAAGAGCGGGAACAGCCACAACCAAGGGCTTTGACGGAGCTGATGCACAGCTGCTTTACGGATACGGGTTGCCGGATTATTACATGAGAAAAAAGCAAGCCAGAAAAGCCGGATGGCAGCAATGGAAAGGAAACTTAAATGAAGTACTACCGGGCATAATGATTGGCGGAGATATCTACAAAAACAACGATGGAAAGCTCCCGGAAGAGTGTGGTATGAATGCGATATTAACTATGACAAAGGATATCGCAACGACGAAAGAGTTCTATTTTCAAATGACGGCTTGGTATTCGTTACATGCGATCATTATCACACGTTTTATGAAACAACAAAGTAAGGAGAAGTAAGTTATGTATCAATATAAAGAAAAGTACACGATAGATTTTCGGGGTGTGAAGAATTATTACGATATGCATTTCACGATTCGCGATTCGCTTGACTTTCCCGATTATTACGGATGCGACTGGTCTGCTTTTTGGGATTGTCTTACCGATATGTACGGTGATCCTATACACATTGAGATCATCGGACTTGACGTGATTCGACGGAAGTTTGACGGTTCGGCCGACAAGATGATCGAGATCTTGAAACGCTTTAAGCATTTTAACAACGACTTGTTTTGCAAAGATATCACGATCGAAATTGTAACCGACACCGGACGTGAATTCGTTGAATGAAATAACAAGATAGGGACCAAATTATGTATCAATACAAAGATAAGTACACTATTGATTTTCGGGGTGTGAAGAATTATTATGACATGCATTTCACGATTCGCGATTCGCTTGACTTTCCCGATTATTACGGATGCAACTGGTCTGCTTTTTGGGATTGTCTGACCGATATGCTCGGTAGACCTATACATATCGAGATCATCGGACTTGACGTGATCCGACGGAAGCTTGACGGTGCTGCCGATAAAATAGTCGAAATCTTAAAAGAGCTGAAGCATGACGATGACGATGAATATGCAGACGAGATAATAATCGAAATAGTCACCGACACCGGACGTGAGATCATTGAATAACGGTAAACACCATTTTGCTTGAACAAAGAATTGGACCCATCACCGTGCTAAAAC
>JAZNOK010000114.1:0-9424 GCA_045580775.1 Eubacteriales bacterium | reverse complement strand
AAGGTCCATGTGCTCAGAGTCCCTGCGTACTCCCCTTACGCTGTAGCAGAGCACACGATGGCACTTCTGCTCGCCTCTGTCAGAAGGATACACAAGGCGTATATCCGCTCACGTGACTTTAACTTCAGCCTCGCCGGACTGACAGGATTTGACCTTCACAAAAAAACAGTCGGAGTGATAGGTACAGGACGGATAGGCAGGGTGTTTATAGATATATGCCGAGGTTTTGGCATGAATGTACTCGCGTATGATAAATATCCGACAGAGGGCCTTGACAACGGTGACACAGTCAGATACGTCTCGCTCGATACGCTGCTTGAGAAAAGCGACATTATATCGCTTCACTGCCCTCTGACAGAAGATACACATCACATGATCAATGAGTCAGCCCTCGAAAAATGCAAAAAGGGTATAGTGATACTGAACACCTCCCGCGGAGCCCTCGTTGATGCGGATGCTCTGCTTGCCGCCATAAAATCAAGGAAGGTCGGAGCCGCCTGCCTCGATGTGTATGAGGAAGAGTCGGATCTGTTCTTTGAAGATAACTCAGGACATATCATGGAGGATGACACGCTCGCCAGACTCATATCCATGCCTAATGTAATAGTAACGTCCCATCAGGCGTTTCTGACAGAGGAAGCACTCGACAATATAGCTCAGACAACAGTAGAGAATATCGTCAGATCAAAGAGGCACGGACAATGCAAAAATGAGCTGTGCTACAGATGCGGCAACTCAGAGGACTGCCGAGACGGCAAATGCTTTTAAACAAGCTAATGTACTGAAAGGAGAGAAAAATGCAAAGAAAAATTATCAAGATAGATCAGAAAAAATGCAACGGCTGCGGAGCATGTGCATCCGCATGCCACGAAGGTGCTATAGAGATGATAGACGGGGTTGCCGTGCTCACACACGAAGACTACTGCGACGGACTGGGTGACTGCCTGCCCGCGTGCCCCACAGGTGCTATCACATTTGAGGAGCGTGAGGCTCCCGCATACAACGAAGCTGCCATCAGAGCGGCAAAGATGAAAAAGCACGGTATAGAGATGCCATGCTCCTGCCCCGGCACTCAGGTAAAAACAATACCACGCTCAGACAGTCCCAAGCTAAAGAATGCATCGGTATCAAGCCAGCTCAACCAATGGCCATGCCAGATAAAGCTCGTCCCTGTGAATGCCCCCTACTTTGAAGGAGCAAATCTCCTGATAGCGGCAGACTGTACAGCTTATGCCTATGCTGGGTTTCATGCTGATTTTATGAGAAACCACATCACTCTCATAGGATGCCCAAAGCTCGATGAAGGAAACTACACAGAAAAGCTCACGGCTATAATATCGCAAAACAATATAAAAAGCGTCAAGGTAGTGAGAATGGAGGTTCCCTGTTGCGGCGGACTTGAAAACGCGGTAAAGCAAGCTCTCAAAGATTCCGGGAGATTCATTCCGTGGCAGATAGTTACTATCACCACAGACGGAAAAATCCTTGAATGATTTTTTTAGAGAATGTTGCAAATTATACATCACATGAGTTATAATATATAGGTAAAACAATTGATCTTAAAAGCAATACATGGAGGAAAAGTAATGATTATTACAAAAGACATAAAATACATCGGCGTCAACGATCATAAGATCGACCTGTTTGAAGGTCAGTATGACGTACCTAACGGCATGGCATACAATTCCTATGCTATCATAGACAAAAAGATAGCTATCATGGACACAGTCGATGTGAATTTCACTCATGAGTGGCTTGATAACATCCGTGATACTCTCGCGGGAAAATCCCCTGACTATCTCATCGTACAGCACATGGAGCCTGACCACTCAGCCAACATTGTTAACTTCACAAAGGTCTACCCCGATGCTAAGATCGTAGCTAGTGCAAAGGCTTTTGCCATGATGAAGAACTTCTTTGGTACATCTTTTGATGAAAAGCAGGTTGTCGTCGGAGAGGGAGATACACTTACCCTCGGCGAGCATACTCTTACATTCGTCACAGCTCCTATGGTACATTGGCCTGAGGTCATAGTAACCTACGACTCAAAGGACAAGGTACTCTTCTCAGCTGACGGATTTGGCAAATTCGGTGCTCTCGATGTAGATGAAGAATGGGCATGCGAGGCAAGACGCTACTACTTCGGTATAGTAGGAAAGTACGGTGCACAGGTACAAAATCTACTCAAAAAAGCCGCAGGACTCGACATAAACATCATTTGCCCTCTGCACGGTCCTGTTCTCACGGAAAATCTCGGTTACTACATCAACCTCTACAACACATGGTCCGGCTATCAGCCCGAGGAAGAAGGCATCGTGATCGCATACACTTCCGTGTACGGAAACACAAAGAAGGCAGTAATGCAGCTCGCTGACAAGCTCAGAGCCAACGGAGCACCTAAGGTAGTTGTCAACGACCTTGCCCGTGTAGACATGGCTGAGGCTGTAGAAGATGCATTCAGATACTCCAAGCTTGTGCTTGCTACCACGACCTACAATGCAGAAATATTCCCGTTTATGCGTCAGTTTATAGATCATTTGGTCGAGCGTAACTACCAGAACCGCACAGTAGCTCTGATAGAAAACGGCAGCTGGGCACCTCTCGCAGCTAAGGTGATGCGTGGAATGCTCGAAAAATGCAAGAATCTTACATTCACTGATACAACGGTCAAGATCCTCTCTGCACTGAATGAAGAAAGCACCGCCGAGCTCAACAACCTCGCAGGCGAGCTGTGCCGTGACTATCTAGCCCTGCAGGATGAGACCGCAAACAAAAACGATCTCACCGCATTATTTAAGATAGGCTACGGACTCTATGTAGTCACATCAAACGACGGACAAAAAGACAACGGACTCATCGTAAATACAGTAACACAGGTAACAAACACACCTAATAGGATCGCTGTTACTATAAACAAGGAAAACTACTCTCACCATGTAATAAAACAAACAGGCAAAATGAATATCAACTGTCTCACGGTCGATGCACCCTTCAAGGTATTCGAGGCGTTCGGTTTCAGAAGCGGAAGAAATGTAGACAAGTTTGCCGATTGCGAGCCGCTGCGTTCCGACAATGGACTGGTATTTCTCCCCAGATATATCAACTCGTTCATGTCGCTGAAGGTAGACAGCTATGTTGATCTCGATACTCACGGCATGTTTATCTGCTCGGTAACAGAAGCAAGAGTCATCTCCGACAGAGAAACCATGACCTATTCATTCTATCATGCAAACGTAAAACCCAAGCCCGAGACCGAAGGCAAACGCGGATGGGTATGCAAGATATGCGGTTATATCCATGAGGAAGAAGATCTTCCCGAAGACTTTATCTGCCCTCTTTGCAAGCACGGAGCGGTTGATTTTGAACCTATAGAATAAGCTCAAAGGTTCTACACATAATACGTTGTGTAACAGCACAATAAACTCACGTCCGCCCTGTCTCCTTGAGCGTAGCGAAGGATGAAAGGGCAATCAAAAAGCTGAAATTAAATAATTCAAAACTTAATAAAAGGAGAAACAACAATGAAATACGTATGTGATCTTTGCGGATGGGAATATGACGAGGAAGCAGGCCTTCCCGAGGCAGGAATCGAGCCCGGTACAAAGTTTGAGGATCTTCCCGAGGACTTTGAGTGTGCACTCTGCGGTGTAGGCAAGGACAGCTTCAGCCCTGCTGAATAAGAATATAATTGATATTTATTGATGACAATACGGGGGAAACCTTTTCGAGAAAGGTTTCCCCCGTACCACTTTCAAACAGCTTTTATGCATTTTGGACGCGTTATTCCTTACGCCTTCTTTATCTGCGGGAGTCTTGATACCGGCACAGCTACGATAGATGTGATTATTATCTCAGGTATCATAAAGAGTCCGTTATAGAATATCGAATACACGAGAGCAAGCCCGCCTCCCGAGAATATAGCGAGGATGTTCTTTCCGACAGCGTAAAATCCTTCCTGGGTAAAGAACCACTCCGCCCATGCACCGAAGAATATATAACCCGACACGATATGAGCGACATAGCGAAGTGATAAAGCAAATACTACGCACAGCACGATGCTAAGCGTTTTGTTTTTCACTCCTCTGAATGCCCCTCCGAGTCCTAGCAGGCTGTAAGCGAGCACGTAATCAATAAAGCATATCCCGAGTGCCGCCGCGAGAGATCCTGCATAGTTTTCATCAGCCGGCATAAAAAACGCCGAAACTGTACGAAATCCTACCAGCATTTGTACAAGCGAATAGGTAAATGCACACCCGACACCCCATCCTATACCGAACATATATGACACGAGCACTATCGGCAGCATACTCGCTACAGTAAATCCTCCGCCGAACGGAAGGTTAAGAAACGGAATATACTCGCAGATAAGAGCAAGCACCGTCGCTATAGCTATCATCATAGAGCATGTCATTAGTTTTTGTGTGTTTGTTTTTGTTTTCATTTTTTCATTCTCCTTGCCTTATTATTACCGAAAAGATACGCGGTGCACACACATATCCCCGGCTAAAAAAATAAAAACCGTGCAACACCGCACGGCAAGAAGATGATAAGTACTTTTTAAATGCATAATCTCCCTACGCCGGTATTATCCGTATCAGGTAAAAGGGTTCGGTCTCCCGTCTCAGCCTCACATGAAGCACCCCTGATTGTTATTCGGTTTTACACGATTTCTGTCGATTATTGTATCACGCAAATCTCATCTTGTCAAGAGTTTTCAAAATAATTCCATAGACAACGCGGGGAAAGCTCTCCTAAAAAGCTTTCCCCGCATAATCATACAGATCTATTTAATTTTTCTTGCTTCAAGATAGTGGCGTTTTTCAAGGGCGACCCCCATAGAGAAGGTCTTTCTCGGGAGAGATCCGCCGTTTTTTACAGCTTCAAAGAGTCCGCCTTTAGAAATAGGCTCGCAGAATATACCGATGGTATTCTCCCTGCTCGACAGCTTGATCAGTGACTCATCTCCGTGTATATAATCTATCTCTCCTGCATTGTCAGAAAGATACTCGTCAAGCAGACGCTGCAGAGGCTCGACCGATATTGCTGCACTGCTGCACTCAAGCTTCACCTCTCCCGCTCCACGGCTCGTGATATACCTGAGAGTATGAGTATCTGTTCCCTTGCACCGGGAGGCAAAAAACGCCAAAAGCTTCTCTGTATCGCAGTTTGTAACTATTCTGTGTATAGGCTCAAAGTCCAGTGCAGAAGAATGAATATTCACTATCTCGCACAGAGCATAGCGTGCAGGGTGATTGCGTGCTGCATCCTCGCCAAGCTCTTCCTTTATCTCCTCATACAGAGCCTTGGCAGAAGCAAGAGAGTGATTTCCGTCTCCTACGCAAAGAGCCAGTCCCTCTCTGCGTTTTTGCTCTATATACTCACAGACAAACTCTGCCATATCCGTACTCAGATAATATCCCTCGATATGTCCTGCCCCCATCATAAGATCAAAGCAGTATGCACGGCTATATGTATCCTTTTTTTCTCTTACGTTGCTGCACAGGATATCCTCTGCATCATCATAGAGCATCATTATATGCGGCAGTTCTATCTCTGCATCACGCCTGATAGCAACTCTCGGAGGTATTCTCTCAAGCACGGTCTGTTCTGTAGCACGGATGCTTGCACGGCTGCCCGATCTATAGTCGTACTCCTCGAGATCCACCTTACCTACTATTCCCTCTCTGACTCTGCCGTCAGGGATAGTACGGCGGACATAGACCATTACATCTTTATTCTCAGATAGCACTGTATCTAAATACTCATGCATATTTGCGTTTATTTGCGGGATAGCTGTATCAGCATTCGATAAATAAATCTCAGGCAAAAACAGTCTGAGGGTGCTGGGCACATCTCCCACCAGCCCTTCGACCTGTCTCCAATACTCGCCTTCACTTGTAAACTGATCGCAGGCTATACACGACCACTTGCTCATATCCGTATTATCACATCTCGGCATCAAAATATCTGCCGCAGAAAAAAGTTTGCTCATCTCAACCTCCGCTAAATGCATTGTATATATACTATCATTTTTTCTCCTTTTTTTCAACCTTTTTTATCATTATTAGCTGTATCACATATAATTATAGTAACAAAGCACAAACCCGCCCCACGGTCACCATGCTTTGTTATACATTTTTACCGTTGACACATTTTGTATAAAAATGTATAATACAATAGAATAATTAAATGCTATTGTCACAGTTGATAAAAAGGAGAAAATACAAGTGAACATCAAGGTCGTAAAATTCGGCGGTTCTTCCCTTGCTGATGCAAGCCAATTCAGAAAAGTCGCAGAGATCATAAAGGCTGAAAATGAAAGACGCTATGTCGTTCCCTCTGCACCCGGAAAGAGATTTTCCTCGGATATAAAGGTAACAGACATGCTCTATGCCTGCTACGAAAAGGCAGATGCGGGAGAGGATATCTCCGAGTTGTTCTCCGCGATCAGAGACAGATACAACGGCATCATAACAGACCTCGGTCTTGATCTTGATATGACAGGAGAGTTTGACAAAATAGAGGGAGCGTTTTCTTCCCATCCCGGCCGCGACTATGCTGCGAGCCGCGGAGAATACCTCAACGGTATCATCCTCGCAAAGTATCTCGGATATCACTTTATAGATGCAGCCAGAGTTATCTTTTTCAAGGATAACGGAACCTTTGACTCTGAGAGAACCAACGAAGTTCTCTCGGCAAAGCTCGCACAGCACCAAAGAGCAGTCATTCCGGGCTTTTACGGATCTATGCCCAACGGCACGATAAAGACCTTCTCCCGCGGAGGCTCTGATATTACAGGTTCTATCGTAGCAAGAGCTGCAAATGCAGATATCTATGAAAACTGGACCGATGTATCGGGATTTCTGATGGCTGACCCCCGTATAATCTCTAACCCCAAGCCGATCGACGAGATAACCTACAGAGAGCTCCGTGAGCTTTCATACATGGGTGCGGGAGTTCTGCATGAGGATGCTATATTCCCTGTCAGATATGCCGGCATTCCGATAAATATAAAGAACACCAACAGACCCGAGGACAAGGGCACTATGATAGTTGCCGAGAGTGACCACTACAACTACGAGACGATCATCACAGGAATAGCAGGAAAGACAGGTTTCTCTATCATCAATATTGAAAAGGATATGATGAACTCTGAAATAGGCTTCGGCAGAAAGATCCTCTCCGTACTTGAGGAAAACGAGGTATCCTTCGAGCATCTTCCCTCAGGTATTGATACCATGTGCGTTGTCGTTGCCAACAGTGAGATCGAGGGCAAGACAGATGCCATCATCAACGGTATCAAAAAATCCGTAAAGCCTGACTCCGTACACATAGAATCCGACCTTGCTCTGATCGCTACCGTAGGACGCGGAATGATCAGTGCACGCGGCACGGCGGCTCGTCTGTTCCGTGCTTGTGCTGCCAAAGGTATCAACATCCGTATGATAGACCAGGGATCAAGTGAGATCAATGTCATACTCGGAGTGGATGAAAAGGACTATCAGAGAGCTATATCCGCTATATACGACGAGTTTGTCGGTTAATTAAGATACAAAAATCGACTGTGTTTTGCACAGTCGATTTTTTAAACTCAGTTACGCCATACGCTCAGAGAGCTTTTCTCCTCCAAGTACATGGAAGTGTATATGAGATACACTCTGGCATGCATTTTCTCCGCAGTTATTTACTATGCGGTAACCGCCCTCGATCCCTGCTGATGCGGCAACCTTAGGTATAGCCTCAAAGATCTTGGCTATAACAGCGGAGTTGGACTCGTTGATATCGTCGGCACGTGCCGCTATATGCTCCTTTGGAATTACAACAACGTGTATCTTCGCCTGAGGAGCAATATCGTAAAAGGCATATACATAATCGTCCTCATATACCTTGGTAGAGGGGATAATTCCCGCTACGATCTTACAAAATAAGCAATCCATCTCTTTACCTCCGTGGTATTAATATGGTATAATGATAACACATAAACAAAAAACAGTCAAGTAACGAGGAATATAAATGAACAAAAAAATCCCCACCCAACTGCCAAACCTCCCTCTCGCAGAGGACCTATGGAAAAGGCTGGCAAACTCAAAAAAGCCCATTCTCATGTACGGCATGGGTAACGGTGCTGATAAGATTCTGTGCGAGCTTGAAAAAAGAGGCATTCCGATAGACGGCTTTTTTGCCAGCGACGGATTTGTACGCGGACATCACTTTCACGGTAAGCGTGTACTTTCCTACAGTGAAGCAAAGGAAAAATACGGTTCTTTTATTGTATTGCTGGCATTCGGCTCATCTCTGGATGACGTAATAGATAACATCCGCCGCATAGCGTCCGAGCAGGAGCTGTATGCACCCGATGTTCCGGTATGCGGTGGTGAGCTGTTTGACTCTGCATTCTACTCTGATAACTACGATAAAATAAAAAATGCCTATAGCTCACTCGCAGATGACGTCTCAAAGGAGATCTTTTGCAGTGTTGTTAACTTCAAGCTGACAGGTGACATAACCTATCTGACAGATACAGTATGTGACGATGGGGAAGGATTGTATGATTACGGCTCATACAAAGTATGCGTAGATGCCGGAGCCTACAGAGGAGAGTCGTCTGCAGAGCTGATCAAAAAGGGCAAAAGCATAGAGAAGATCTATGCATTGGAGCCTGATGCAAAAAGCTACAAAAAATTATGTTCTTACGCAGAGGCAGAAAAAAAGGTAATACCTATCAACTGCGGTGCTTGGTCCGAGTGTACTGAGGGAAACTTTTCCTCGCAGGGAAACAGAAATTCTGCATTTTCTGACCAAGGCAACATATTGACAAAACTCGACAAAATTGATAATATATTAGATGGGGATATAGCCGACTATATCAAATACGATGTCGAGGGATGCGAACACGAGGCTCTTGACGGAAGCCGAAGTTCCATACTCCGCTCATATCCCGATCTGCTGGTCTGTGTTTATCACCGTTCCCGAGATATATTTTCTCTGATAAACAAACTGGCACAGGAATATGACGGCTATGACCTGTATCTCAGACGCAAAAAATACATTCCTGCATGGGACGTATACATATGTGCAATAAAGAAAAATGAGGTGACAAAATGAAATGTAACAGATGCGGAACAGAATACGCAGACAATTACACAAGCTGTCCCACGTGCGGACTGCAAAATACAGTCCCGTTCACGCAACCGGGCAACACACCCCCGCCAAGACCCCCTTACCCTACAGCAGTAGAGATCATAAAGCAGATAGGAAAGCACCGTCTGTATCTGCCTGCGGCTATTCTGTATTCGGTATTTGTGGGGTTGAGCTCGATCGTATCGAGCATTGACGTTATATCCATTCTTGTCCTTATCGGTATATGGATGTTTTACGCCGAGTGCAAGAAGGCAGTCTCTCCCTTTTCGATGAATACAAGCTC
>JAZNOK010000113.1:0-9004 GCA_045580775.1 Eubacteriales bacterium | reverse complement strand
GAGGATGCTCCGCGGATTTTCGCACCTAAACGGTGATGAAGAAAAGCCGCGGAGAGGAAAAAACAACGAGCAATACGAGGGCAAACCCTTGCCTGAGTAGTGCGACTATGTTTTTGACCCGTCCAGTCGGGAGGGGAGATTTGCTAAAGCCTCCTTCGTCCATGACAGTCGGAGAGGGAAGTATGCTGTAATATTCCCGCAAGTCTTTTAAACGCAAAAAAAGATCTCGTTCCGAAGAACGAGATCTTTTGGAGCGGATTACGGGGCTCGAACCCGCCACCTCGACCTTGGCAAGGTCGCGCTCTACCAAATGAGCTAAATCCGCGTTGCGGCAAAATATTTTCTGCCGCTGGTGCCTCCGGTCGGAATCGAACCAACGACACGGGGATTTTCAGTCCCCTGCTCTACCAACTGAGCTACAGAGGCCAAATTCCCTCAATGAGAGAATGGCGACCCGAAGGGGACTCGAACCCCTGACCTCTAGCGTGACAGGCTAGCGTTCTAACCAACTGAACTACCGGGCCGAATGGTGGAAACAATAGGGCTCGAACCTATGACCCTCTGCTTGTAAGGCAGATGCTCTCCCAACTGAGCTATGCTTCCATATTCACCGTTCGCCGCTGTTCTCTCTCAGCGACGGATATGATTATAACACATGGTTTTTTGTTTGTCAACACCTTTTTTAAAAAAATTTTTGTTTTTTTATTTTATTTTTCCGTCACCAAAAATCAAGGGGGTTGCATCCTCCCCATGCATCATTTTTATCGGGGTCATGCTGCAGTAAGCTCAAGCTTTGGTTCGGGATGCGGAAAATTTTTTCTTTCCTTATTTATATTTACGACAGATGTTTTTTCTCTGTAAAATAATTCACTATCATGACAGAACAATGTATTTTTTTGCAAAATAATTCATTTTACCTCTTGACAAAGACGGTATTCGGTGTTAAAATGCATTCACAATCAAATATCAACAAATGCGTTTGAGCAGGAACAAGTAGGTCAGGTGTGAACTCGGAGAGAGTTGCCGGGTGGTGCGAGGCAACAGAGGAATCTCCCGACTGAATACATCCTGTGAGCAGTGCACCGAACGGGGATCTTCCTCCAGTAGGCCGCAACGGGCGTTCCCGTTACAGAACATGGGTGTTGTTTGACACTCTGAAGGCCGCTGCCGTGAGACAGCGGTAAACTGAGGTGGTACCACGGGTTATTTTTCTCGTCCTCTCTATTCCATGCGGAATTCGGAGGGCGTGTTTTTTTTGCCCTATGGCCTTTTACCTCCGTTGTTCCGATATTTTTAAAAAGGAGGTTTAAAAAAACACATGACAACAGCTCAACTTTACACCATCATTGCCCTTTGTGTTTATGCTGTGGCAATGGCACTCATCGGATGTATCAGCTACGGAAAATCAAAGACCCTCGACAACTTTCTTATCGGCGGCAGAAACATCGGTGCGTGGGTAACCGCTTTTTCCTACGGTACTACATACTTCTCTGCGGTTGTTTTTGTCGGATATGCAGGCCAGCACGGCTGGAACATAGGTCTCGGTGCTATCTGGATAGGTATAGGTAATGCCGTGCTCGGATGCCTTCTTTCATGGCTTTTGTTCGCTGACAGAACCAGGAGGATCACAAAAAAGCTAAGTGCAAAAACTATGCCTGAATACTTTGAAAAAAGATATGATTCCAAGGGCATGAAAATTCTCGCCGCCGTTATCATATTCATATTTCTCGTTCCCTACTCGGCTGCTGTATACAAGGGACTCGGTACGCTGTTCAGTGCGGTATTCCCCGGTATCGACACCTGGGTATGGATGCTTCTCATAGCTTGTCTGACAGCGGTATACCTCGTTGCAGGCGGATATGTTGCTACAGCGTACACAGATCTGATACAAGGTATCATCATGATCGTAGGAGTGGCAGCACTCATCATCGCAGTTCTCAACCACGACAGCGTAGGCGGACTCTCCGGTCTTCTCACCAATCTCGGCAACTTCCGGTCTCTGCCCTCAGATCCCAACCCCACCACGGGAGATCAGCTCACCAGCTTCTTTGGCGGATCATCCTTTAGGTTCCTGTGTGTGAACATCATGCTCACCAGCTTCGGTACATGGGGTCTTCCTCAGATGATCGGCAAGTTCTACGCGATCAAGGACACTGCCGCTATCAAACGCGGTACTATCATTTCTACTGTATTCTGCCTCGTCATCGGATGCGGTGCTTACCTCATCGGCAGCACCTCCCGTCTCATTCTCGGAGGACAGCTGCCCGAAGGCGGTATAGACTCAATTATTCCTACGGTACTCATGGAGGTGCTCGGCGGCGGAACGCTGGGTATTATTCTGCTCGCTGTCATCATAATACTGCTCCTGTCAGCTTCCATGTCGACGCTCGAGGCGGTCGTTCTCACATCAGCCTCTGCGGTTGCGGTCGATCTTATTCCTTCTTTAAGAAAGAAAGAAACCAAGCCCCAGACGCAAATGATCATGACCAGATTTTTCTGTTTTGCTTTTGTCGCTTGTTCATTTATCTTTGCAACTCAGAACATTCCGATCATCGTCAGCCTGATGTCATTCTCCTGGGGAGTTGTTTCGGGATGCTTCATCGGTCCTTACATCTGGGGACTCTTCTCAAAGAAGATCACGCGTGCGGGTGCTTATGCCGGCATCATCTCCGGACTTCTCACAGTAGGCGGTGCAACTCTTGTAATTACTCTCAATTCCGGCTTCTCCGCTGCGGCGGCTCGCTCACCCGAGATGGGCGTTTGTGCTATGGCGATCTCAATGGTAGTCGTACCTGTCGTGAGCATGTTCACAAAGAACCGCGACGCAAAGAGGGTAGACGAGATATTCGAGTGCTACAACGAGGACTAAGCACCGATCTCAGCTCAAGCGTGCACTCCGGACGGTCCTCATAGATCTTAATACAAATATCCCCCGAGCAGACACTTCTCAGAAGTGCTCCTCGGGGGATCTCTTTTTTTCGGGTGGTATTAAGATGTCTGTATGCTCTTTCTCTATACAGGCATATCAGTCGCAGAGAAGCGACTCGGTAGATGCAAGGTACTTCTCAACCGTGCTGTCCAGTTCTGCCTTGCTCTCGGCACTGGCCAAGAAGTATATCTTTATCTTCGGCTCGGTGCCGGAAGGACGGACGATAGTAACGTCGCCGTTTTCAAGCTCATATCTGAGCACATCCGACTTCGGCAGATCTATCGGCTCGGTCTTGCCTGTAGTAAGATCACACACACTCTGTGCAATATAATCTCCCACACGCACGACCTTGATGCCGCCTATCTCTGCGGGAATATTATCGCGGAGGTTCTGCATAATGCGGCTGCGGCGGGCAATTCCGTCCAGTCCCTCCATATATATATCGGTGACACCCTCGCGGTAGTAGCCGTATTTTTCAAAGAGTGCATCGAGAGCAGAGGAAAGTGTCATTCCCTGTGTCTTGTAATAAGCTGTCATCTCTCCTATCAGCATAGAAGCACACACAGCATCCTTGTCTCTGGCGTAGGTGCCCTTGAGATAGCCGTAGCTCTCCTCAAATCCGAGAAGATATGTGCCCTTGCCCTCCTGCTCGTGGTTCTTGATGACCTCACCGATAAACTTAAATCCGGTAAGCACATTGTGCATCGCTACACCGTTGCGGCGGCAGATCTCTGTTGCCATCTCGGTAGAGACGATGCTCTTTGCAGCGTAAGCATCAGCGGGAACGCCGCCTTTTTGCTTATATGCACAAATGATATAATCGAGCAGCAATGCTCCCATTTGGTTTCCGGTGATACGGACAAAGCTGCCGTTCTTGTCTCTGGACATAACTCCGACACGGTCACAGTCGGGGTCTGTTGCTATAACGAGGTCAGAGCCTACCTGCTCGGCAAGCTTGATACCGAGAGTAAACGCATCCTCAAGCTCAGGGTTGGGTTTTTTTACTGTCGGGAAGTCTCCGTCAATGATCATCTGCTCGCTAACAAGCTCAAGGTGCTTTATACCAATGGTACGGAGTGCCTCGGGGACAAGCTTGTGTCCTGCTCCGTGCAAAGGAGTATAAACTATCTTCAGCTCGTCCGCTACCTCACCGACAACATGGGGGTTTACTGCCTGTGCGGTAACATTCTTCATAAACGCACGGTCAAGCTCCTCACCAACCATAACGACTCTGCCGTCAGCTACAGCCTCCGCAAGGTTGCTACGCTTTACATCAGCAAAGATGTCAGCTCCGTTGATATAAGAGGACACTGCACTTGCCTTGTCGGGGGCGAGCTGTGCTCCGTCCTCCCAGTATACCTTGTAGCCGTTGTACTGCTTGGGGTTGTGGCTGGCGGTGATGTTTATTCCTGCGATACAGCCCAGCTCCCTTACTGCAAACGAAAGCTCCGGAGTCGGACGAAGACCGTCAAAGAGATATGCCCTGACATTGTTTGCCGCCAGAACGCACGCACATATCTGTGCATACTCCTCGGAGTGATTGCGGCTGTCATAGGCTATTACTACGCCACGCTCGCTCTGCTTTTCCTCATTAATAAGATCACACAGTCCCTGAGTCGCGTGAGCTATGGTGTAGTTGTTGATAGCGGACTGCCCTGCACACATTATGCCGCGAAGTCCCGCAGTACCAAACTCCATATTGCCCCGGAAACGGAGCTTTATCTCGTCATCGTTGTCTGCGATAGCCTCAAGCTCCGCACGTGTATCAGCGTCAAGCCCCTCGTATGCGAGCCACTTGTTATATAAGTCCTTATGCGTGGTGTTCATTTTTGTCTCCTTGTCTGTATATGGAGGATAAAGCAATATTCAGCTTCCTCTGTTATTGTGTATATTAAGCCGTATAATAAAATAGTATGCTCAGTTATCTGACATTGCACTCTTCAAAGCAAGTGCGAGCTGGTCCGGGCAGGAAGTATCACGAAAGCCGCAACGTATGCCCTCCAGCTTCCTTACTGCGTCTTCTGCCTTCATTCCCTGCACAAGTGCCGCAACTCCCTGCGTGTTTCCCGAGCATCCGCCCAAAAAACTGACAGACTCTATAACATTGTTATCGTCAAGCTCAAGCTCAATAGACCTCGAGCAGGTGCCGCGTGTGCGGTATTGAATGTGTTTTGACATGTGTTTTCTCCTGTATGGATCATTTTTTGTTTGGTAGTTCAAAGATAGCCGGGATAACAATGTGCAACGATATAGGCGGGGAAAACCCTTTCCTAAAATCTTTTTTAAATAATATAGGGATAGAGATACACTCATCTCCCGCTTAGATCCTTCAGTCGGCTAAAGCCTCCTTCGTCCATGACAGTCGGGTTGGGGCTTCCCTCGAGGATGACAGGGCGGTTGGAGACTCCGATCAAAGCCTCCCTCGTCCATGACAGTCGGGTTGGGGCTTCCCTCGTCCGTGACAGTCGGAAGTGGGGTGCAATTACCCGGGCAGTACGTCAGAGCAACACTGCATCAAAGCTGCCGTTACTTTGTGATTTTGTCAAGCATGCTGTAGCTGTCAGCGAGAAACGCTGTCAGCTCCTCACCCGAAAGTCCTCTCTGTGAAAGGATGGCGAGCATATATATCTGGCGGGCTATCGCACGGTCAAGCTCGCTCGGTTCTGCCTTGTCGAGTTTCTGTACAGTATTGCATGCCAAATTCAGCACAAGCGTGCTCTTTGGTGCCATTGACGGCGGCATCTGCTCTCCTGCAGCACGGTACATCTTCATCATATCGTCAAAGCGGCGTGTCTGCTCGTCCAGCGTCAGCATAGCGGGAAGTGCCGCGTCAGCAAAGCTGTCGCACTTGACTGTGAGCTCACTGTCCCCTGATACCTCGCGGAACAGTGCTGTGAGATTTTCCTTTTCCTCGGTATCTCCCTTGCCGCCCAAAATTTCCGATACGTCCGCATCGACTCTCTTGAAGCTGAGCTTTTCATTTTCATGTTCAAGCATGGAAATGAACTGAGTGTCTATCATCTTGTCAAGGACGGCACACTGCACGCCCTCATTCTCAAGCATCGAGATATACTGAGCCTGAGCTGTTGTGTTTGTTGCATAGTAGACGGTGTTTTCGTGCTTTCTCTCTGCTGACTCAAGATACTCACCAAGGGTCTTGTGTGTATTGTCGGTGAGACGCAAAAGCAGCGAGTCCTTCACCCTGTCATAGAACTTCTTGTCGCACAAAGCCGCATACTCGCAAAACAGCTTGATATCTGACCAGAGCTGCTCGTACTTTTCCCTGTCGGTATTGAACATTCCGCACAGCTTGTCTGCGACCTTCTTTACTATATGGGCACTTACCTTCTTTACATAGCTGTTGGACTGGAGGTAGCTTCTCGACACGTTGAGCGGAAGCTCCGGACAGTCAAGGACACCTCTGAGCATCAGCATATACTCGGGGATAACTTCCTTTATATTATCTGCGACGAACACCTGGTTGTAATACAGCTTTACCTGTCCTTCGAGGCTGTCATACTCATGGGCAAGCTGAGGAAAGTACAAAATACCCTTGAAATTGAGCGGGTAGTCGGCGTTGATGTGTATCCAGAACAGAGGATCACGAAAATCTCCGAAAACCTTGTGATAAAACTGCTTGTATTCCTCATCTGTGCACTCAGAGGGAAGCTTCTGCCACAGGGGAGCTGTCTCGTTGATCTGCTCGGGGGTATGAGTGCACTCGCATTCTTCACCGTCATCATGCGTATGAGTACACTCATGCTCGCAGCCGTCATCAAAGAATATCGGCACAGGCATAAATGCACAGTATTTGTCAATAGCAGCTCTGAGAGTATGAGCATCGAGATACTCCTTGCCCTCGTCGTTTATATACATGATAACATCGGTACCGCGGCTCTCACGTTCTCCTGCGAACATCTCATAATTTCCCTGCTCGTCGCATACCCATCTGAGAGCAGGTGCATCCGTGTAGGAGCGTGTGCACACCTCGACCTTGTCGCATACCATAAATGCACTGTAAAAACCAAGTCCGAAATGTCCGATGATTCCTGCATCCGAGGACTCAGCCTCGTACTTCTCGATAAATTCAAGAGCACCCGAAAGTGCTATCTGGCATATATATCTCTCTATCTCCTCCTCGGTCATACCGATACCGTTGTCCGAAACGGTGATAGTACCTGCGTCACGGTCGAGCTTGACCGAAACGGCAAAATTCTCGTCGATATCATGCACCTGTCCAAGAGAGCAAAGTCTCTTGAGCTTTGTACAAGCGTCGGATGCATTTGATATTATCTCACGGATGAATATCTCCTTGTCCGAATAGAGCCACTTTTTTATAACCGGGAATATCTGGGCAGTCTGTACCGAAATGCCGCCCTGCTTTTTTTCTTGTGCCATTATTTTTCCTCTTTTTTTACAGTTGTGAATTTTTTTGTATTGTATTGAAAGTATCAGATTTTTATTGTAAACTATTATTAGATAGTAATTCATTATAATTATACACAAACGGTGCATTTTTTTCAATAGAAAAGTAACGTCAAATTGCATGACGTTTGATGCTTGTTTTGTATAATTTTTGTACAACATTGTGTAATCGGGTACTGCAACGGAGGTTTTTTGATGAAAAATTACGTTATTTTTTTAGTTTTAATATGCATGCTGATGCCGCTCTGCGGCTGCCTTGGCAGCTCTCCCGAGCCTGATATCATAGAAAAAGAGGACATATTCTCGCCGCCCGAGGCTCCCGAGCCTTTTATCGACAGCTTTGCCGAGCTGTCGGCAAGCGTAAAAGACCCCAAGGCTCTTTTGCCGGTGCTCGGTGAGGTACCTCAATTTCTCCTTGACACAGATGTGCGTAGCGTGATCCTTTCTCTTTGCCCTGAGAGCGAAAGCGTAATCTACACCGAATGCTCTCCCATATCCGAAGGGAGACTGTTTTCTACGTATGAGCTCTCGCCGAAAGGCTCAAGCTACAAGTGCTTTGAGTCGCTATCTCCCGAGATCAGCCGCCCCCCACTCAGTCAGATAGAACAGCTCGACCGCACATCTCTGTATTCGCGGTTTTACGGTGATGCCGTTATCGGAGAGGCACTTGTTCTGATACAGGACACCGAGCCCGGCAGAAAGGCAAGCATCGACATGCTTGAAGCGGCGGGTGCTTACGGCTCTCTCGAGTGGGATTCAAACCTGCCCGAAAACACAAAGACCGCCGTGCTCACCCTGGACAACACCCAAACGGCACAAATGCTGCGTGGCATGTACGATGAAGGCAGGATCACCGAGGAGCAGGTTGCGTTTTGGGCGGGCTTTTTCTCAAAGGATGAAAGCAACAGCTCGGAAGTATCCGACATCATACAAAATTCGGAGGACTTTTGTGCAATATTCAAGCTGACCATCCATGCAAACAGCACAAGGGTCCTGCTTGCCGACATCACGCTGAGAGCGGCAGACAGGCTGTTTTCACTCAGCTATGACGGCTCTGTGGGGGATGTTGATATCAGATCTGAAAACAAGTCCACCGACGCCGGACAGGGCTTCTCTGCATCCTACAAAAGGACCGTCTCGGATGCGAGCCGAGCAGTAACACTCAGCCTCACCGGTCAAAAAGGAAAAGAACAGATCCGTCTCACACGGACAGACGGCTGTGTCTATTTTGAAAAAACACTCGAACAAAACGAAAAAACGACCCTCCGCTCGGTAAAATATGACAAAAACAGAGCCGTCACAGTCCTCTGCTTTGATCAGACACAGATAACGCTCCGTTACCGAGACGGACAACTCTCAGGAGAAATAAAAAACACCCTCTCCTCCAAAACCGCCGAGCTGATATTCGACAGTAAAAAGGCCGATGCAGGCATGACCCACACCCTCACAAAAATAAAAACCGCCGACACCGAGCATAACGTATCTCGGGCAGGCGTGGTGTTCTCTTATTCAAATATCGGTGCGTGACATATAGTAGGTATAATGTCGGGGAAGACCCGGGGGAACGCAGAGAATAGGCGGGGAAAACCCTTTTTAGCTCACGGGGTTCCCCGAACGAGCAACGCTCGTTTGGGGGTTCGCGGACGGGGT
>JAZNOK010000112.1:0-15437 GCA_045580775.1 Eubacteriales bacterium | reverse complement strand
GGTACTATCAACCTTCCTGAAGGCGTAGATATGTGCCGTCCCGGAGACAACGTTGATATGAAGGTTGAGCTCATCACTCCTATCGCTATCGAGAAGGGACTCCGTTTCGCTATCCGTGAGGGTGGTAGAACAGTTGGTTCCGGCGTTGTTGCTGAGATCGAGGCGTAAGTTTTAACGGAGATCACTCTGTTATAATTTAGTTATGTCAGACGGGCGGCTCGACAGAGCCGCCCGTTTTTCATAAAATAAAAACATAAATAATATCTTTGGGGAATGGTGAAATTCCATACCGGCGGTAATTGTATTGATTGCATAAGCCCGCGAACACAAATGAAAACTGTATGTTTTCTTTTGTGCCGAACAGGTGAGAGTCCTGTGCCGACGGTAAAGTCCGGATGATAAAAGGTAGAAGAATGCATATTTTTCTGTTCCTCTGTTTTTGAGGAACTTTTTGTTTTTAAAAAACAAACATAAGTATGTGGCTTTTTTACATCCCCTCCGATGCTTGATCATGGAGGTTTTACAATGAACATGCAATCAGAAAAGAATAAGTATAAACATCTTGTACACATAGCACTTTTTTCCGCTATTGGATTTCTTCTTATGTTTATTGAGATGTCAGTTCCATTTGTGCCAAGCTTTTTGAAATTCGATATTTCAGAACTTCCGGCTTTATTGATGTCTTTTATCTACGGACCTATATCCGGTGTCGTGGTGTGCCTGCTGAAAAATGCCTTGCATCTTACTATAACTACTACCGGCGGGGTAGGAGAGCTCTCGAATTTTCTGCTGGGGGCAATTTTCTGCCTTGTTGCAGGATATATATATAAGTTCAAAAGAACAAAGACAGGTGCTATAGTAGGTATGCTTGTCGGAGCTGCAGTAATGGGAGGCGTTTGCTTCTTTACCAATCTTTTTATTATGTATCCGTTTTATTATAACGTGATACCGAAACAAGCAATTTTGGGTATGTGTCAGGCAATTCTGCCGAGTGTGGATTCGATTGAAAAGTCACTTTTGATTTTTAATGTACCGTTTACTTTCGTAAAGGGTGTTATTTGCTCTGTAATTACCTTTATAGCTTATAAAAAACTGAAAAAGGTTCTGAAAATAGAAAACAAAAAAGAGCACTGATAGACTTTTTGTTTACAGAGCTATTATATTTTTTGAGAATAATGGAGAGAAACCGTGTGCGTTTGAGTGCAGGGGTTCTCTCTTTTTTTGCTGTATAGGTACTTTTAAAAAATACGCCCCGCCGTTTTGCCTTTCTGATAAGAGTAAAAGATAGTATAGGCGGTAGGATGCTGCAGGCGAAGTCTGCTTTTTGCTATATCTAATATGTGAAATATGAAGGAAAAGTTATCTGAAAATAAAACAATGTTATCTGTGGATATCGTTTTACATTAACTGTATTGATAAGAATGAGAAAGTGTATTATAATATTCTCATATTTAAGATTGCAATAATTGGAGGATGAGATGGATCCAAAAACTTTTGGACACAGCCATGATGCCGGGAAGATCGTGCCAATACAGTGTGTAAAAAATGATACTTTAAGGGATTTGGATATTAAAGACGTGTGCTTTGGATTGATTATTGTATATGAAGGTACAGCACTATTTCAGGTTGGTGATTTATCCTTTGAAGCTATGGGCCCATGCATTGTGTGTTTTGATGAATCAAATTCTCCTATATTACTTAGGAAGCACGGTGTGAAATGCGATTCTGTTTATTTCAAACCGACTTTCTTAAATATTAATATGACTTTTTCGAGATTACATAGCGGCAACTATGAACAGCTTGCTCTGATACACGATTTTTTCCTATTAAAGCCGTTTACCGATAATATCAGATATGTATTTCCTGTCTTTGATGAATACTTGGATAATCTGAAGCGATTATTCTCAGAGTTAGAGAATGAATTGAATGAGCAAACCGATTGGTATTGGTCTTGCCGAAGCAGATCTTATTTTATGGAAATGATGTTGCTCTTAGAGAGAACTTACGGATTGATCAGGCAAAATGATACGGTTGAAAAAACGAATAGGATATTAAATCCACATCTGAAAAAAGCGGTGATCTATATAGAAAACAACTACCGTGATGTGATCACCCTTGAGGCTGTTGCTAAAGCGGCTTCATTAAGTCATTCATCTTTGACTTGGCTATTCAAAAATGAATTACAGATGACACCGATCGAATATGTTTGGTATCATCGGATCATTGTGGCTAAGAAGTTTCTTGCGTTTACCGAACTTCCGATTAAGGATATTGCTTCAAGATGCGGCTTTAAAACAACGCAACACTTCAGTCGAAAATTTGAAGAAAGCCTCGGATGTAACCCAACCACATTTAGAAAAGTTGCAGTATCCGAGCGAAAAAAGAGCTTCTGATCTGTACAAATGAATTTTGAAAGAAGCAGAGCCTGCGTGGGCAAAGTTTGATCTTTGCTGCTGAGTGAATGGATTAAATCAGCTTGAAATTTTATTCACATTGTGCAAAACCCACAAAAGGCATATAAACTTTATATGCAAAAAGCAGAAATACAACGAACCGTCTTGACGGTCACGTGACCGTGTGTTATAATCGAGATACAAACGAAGATATTACCGAAAAAGGAGGTGCAGGTAGTGTGAATCTATTGCCGGGAACATATATAGAAACAGGAAGACTTGCAGACGGTGACAGCCGCAGAATATTCGATAATATTTTTTCGTGCGGCGGTCTTATGCTTTCACAGGTATGTAACATGACAGGTCTTGAAGCTTATACGGTTCAGAATTGGGTAAAACGCCGATATGTTTCAAGCCCAAAGGGAAGAATGTATGATGTTGATCAATTTTCCCGACTTGTCATCATAAATATGCTAAAGCAGTCGCTTCAGCTCGATGCAATAGAGAAGCTGCTTTCCTATATCAACGGACATCTTGATGATAGATCTGATGATATGATTACTGACTCGGAGCTGTATCATCTTTTTGTAGCTATGCTGATCAGACTGGAGGGAGTAACCGCTCTTGATAATGTAAAGGGCACAGCTCAGAGTGTAACTAACAATTACAAAGAGCCTGTTCCCGGGGCAAGAAAGCGACTTTGCAAGGTTCTTATTATTATGACTCATTCGTATTATTCGGCAGAACTTAAAAAGCACGCAGAGATGATGATGTGTGAACTTGACTGAAACAGAGTGTATTTTGATTTGATTGGAGGAGTGTTTTATGCAAGCATGGTGGGACGCATTGGATATACTTGGAAAGGTGTTTGCTCTTATTGCTATTCCATCTACTCTTATCCTTATAGTACAAACTATATTGATGTTTATAGGAATAGGAGGAGAAGCTGACGGTGTATCGGTTGATGCATCTGATGCGGTAGACTCGATCGGAGATGATGTGTCGGGTGGAGGGATATTCGGAGATGATGTACCGGGAGGAACTGATATCGACGGTGCTGAAATTCCCCAGGAACCCGGACTGAGAATACTGTCTTTTAGGACTGTAATTGCCTTTTTGGCTGTTTTTGGATGGGTTGGAATAGAACTTTTGAAGCTTGGAGCGGGCAGTATTGCAGCAATTGTAGTAGGTGTTCTTTCCGGATTGGCTATAATGATCATTATGGCGTTTTTGATAAAGGAACTGTTCAAGCTTCAATCCAGCGGAAACACAGATATAAAGAATGCTGTTGGTGCATCAGGTACGGCATATATACCGATCCCCTCACAGAGACAGGGAAAGGGCAAGGTGACAGTTACATTTCAGAACACGACGCAGGAGCTCGAGGCAGTAACAGACGAGGAAGAAGATATTCCATCATACAGCGAGGTGCTGGTTGTCGGCGTTACAGGCAAGGATACTCTTGTTGTAAAGAGAAAGTAAGAGGGATGCTTTGAACAAATATCGAATATCTGATCTGGTTTTAGATTCTCTCAAGGCAGTATTGCTTACTGTATGTGTCAATATCGTCGGGTTTGTAGCTTACGCAGCTTCTGTGGGGCATATTATGATGGACAAACAGATTGACGTTTTGAGCAAGCACAATTCTCTGATGTTTTTCTCGGGCGTAATGACGGTTGCTTATTTGGTGTTTTTGTATATCGGAGCAAAGAAGAATATCGCGAGAAAAACCGACCTTATCAAGTGTTCGCGTGAGGATGACTTTGATGCAAAGCTTTATTATAAGCAGACGCTTCAGAGAACGGTCCTGCCGCTCTTTATCGGCGGTATTGTGACATTGCTGCCTTACACGGTGTTTTATACGAGATATGGATGGGATTATCTGTATCCAAGCCTGATAGATAGGTTCTACTCTACAGGAATGTTGTTTTTGGGCACTTTCGGAGGGGTCTTGGGGTCACTGATATATAACATGGTTATATCGGGTGCGTATGCAGCCTTCCTTTACAAAATGCAAAAAGAGGAGCTCGCAGACAGAATGTGGCTAAAGGACGCTCCGAAACAGGAGGAAGTAAAGCTAAACAAACCTAAAGACAGATATAAAGATTATTAAAGTAAGGATAAAATTAAATTTATCATATATTATTTTACAGGAGGAAATTATTATGGGTCCTATTATTATTGCATGTGTTGTAGCATTGGTACTGTTGATGATAGTCATTTGGTTCTTTGCTCACTACAAACGCTGTCCTTCCGATAAGGTAATGGTCATTTACGGTAACATCGGAAAAAACAAGGACGGCACTAACAGAAGTGCAAGATGTATTCACGGTGGTGCCACCTTCGTGTGGCCGGTTATCCAGTCGTATGCGTTTCTCGATCTGACACCTATATCTATTCAGGTTGACCTGAGAAATGCACTTTCACGTCAGAATATCCGAATAGATGTTCCGTCGCGTTTTACTGTAGGCATATCCACAGAGCAGGGCGTTATGCAGAATGCAGCAGAGAGGTTGCTCGGTCTGAAGCTCTCTGAGATTCAGGAACTTTCCAAGGATATTATATTCGGTCAGCTTCGTCTTATCATAGCTACGATGGACATTGAGGAGATCAACACCGATAGAGACAAGTTCCTCGTAGCTGTCAGCCGTAACGTTGAGACAGAGCTGAAGAAGATAGGTCTGAGACTTATCAACGTTAACGTAACAGACATTACAGATGAATCCGGATACATAACGGCTCTTGGTAAGGAAGCAGCAGCAAAGGCAATAAATGATGCAAAGAAGAGTGTAGCTGAGAAGGACCGTGACGGTTCGGTAGGTGAAGCTAACGCCCGCATGGATCAGAGAATCAAGGTATCTGAGGCTGACTCTATAGCTATCAAGGGAGAGAACGAGGCGAAGATGCAGATAGCTATGTCCGAGGCGGCACTTCGCGAGAAAGAGGCAGAGGCACAGAGAATAGCAACATCAGCAGAGAAGATCCAGGCAGCAAGAGCTCTCGAGGAAGCTTACTCAGCAGAAAAAGCAGCAGAAGAGGCACGTAGGATAAAGGAGCAGGCAACACTCGAGGCTGACGTTATCGTAAAGGCAGAGATCAAGAAAAGAGAGATCGAGCTCGCAGCAGAAGCTGAGGCTGAGCAGATGAGACGTAAGGCACAGGGTGAAGCTGATGCTATATATGCTAAGATGGCAGCTGAGGCAAGAGGTATGGAGGAGATCCTCCGTAAGCAGGCAGCAGGTTTTGCTGAGATAGTACAGAGTGCAGGCGGAGACGCTAATGCCGCTCTCAAGCTCATGATAGCTGACAAGCTGGAAGACCTCATGCGTGTTCAGGTCGAGGCAGTAAAGAATATCAAGATCGACAAGGTCACTGTCTGGGATAACGGTACGGGTGCTGACGGAAAGAACTCCACAGCTGACTTTATCTCGGGCCTTATGAAGAGCGTTCCTCCTCTTGACGAGGTGTTCGGAATGGCAGGACTGTCTCTACCCGAAATGCTCGGAAAGAGAAGCGATGCTATCGAGACAACCGCCAAGGACGCAGGCGAGGCAGTAACGGAAGAGGAAAAGGATTCCTCTGAGCAGTAAGTAAAAAACGTGTATAGGGGTATGGAAACATACCCCTATATAATAACCGGAGAACAAGATGAAAAAAGTGTTGAGCATTGCAGGGAATACTATCGACGTGATCATATCCGTCGTTATATATGTTTTTGTAACAACGTTTCTATCAGCACTTGATCCCGCTTCCGTAACGAACAAGGGTGCAGGGGGATTTGATATATCCTTGTGGCTTGCTTTGGGTGTGACGTTCTTTCTTCTGTTTTCTCTTATGCGGTTTTCTGTCCTGTTTGACAGGGAAATGAGAGAAAGATTTTTTTCTGACGGAGACGGCATATATTCTCCGTCGGAGCATATAAGATACTTGTTTTCGTTCAGAAAGACATACATAGGTCTCGGCACGGCTCTTTTAGTGTTTTTTACGGTGAATACCGAACGTTTGTCTAAGCCGATCTTTGATCTGTTTATAAAAACGGAACCGAATTTTTTATATAAGCTTTTGCTGCTTCCCATATTCTCGGTGATCATCTTCGCTATATATTATTTTGCCTCCCGGTCTGCCGCAAGATATTGGTACGAGGATCGCAAGAGGATGCATGAAACAAAGATGAAATATACCTTGCCAACGAGGATCAGCAAGATGATAGTCATGGTTATTGCGTATACCTTCGGTGCTTCGTTGCTTGCAAACCTGACTTATCGGGTAAGCTCTGTATTTTTGAATAATTCTGCCGTACTGCTTTCGTCCAAGGTACTGTGGATGATTTATATTTTGTTTGTAGTGTTCGTCATTGTTCCGTACGTATCAAGGCAGCTCGGTGCAATTTTCAAACGAAGAAAATTTATTAAGAACCTAACGGCAGTATGCGACAAATATAATTGTTCACTTTCAAAGATCCGTCGGCCATACGCATCTCTTTTTAGACTGAAGTCCGGATACGACTTTGACTTCGAGCACAACGGAAAGAAATATGCTTGCAAGATGCTTTATTCAAAGCATAAGCTGCGACCCATGACCTTCTTTGACGGCGGTATGGGTGCTCATGAAACTATAATAAACGTAAAAAGAACGGAGCTCTTCCGTATCCGCTCATGGTTTGAATATTCATTTGAAGCAGATGCGAAAAAGCTCCTGATCATAAATCCGATACCCAAAAAGCTGATGATAAACGATCACGGCAGGGTTGCACTTATAGATAACGGTGACAGTATAGCTGAGTATAAGATATATTCCGCCACCGCACTTGTTAATGCGATAGACAGAAACACTCTTGAGAGATGAAATAGAACGGAGGTTAAAGATGATGTTCAAAAAAGAAGATGAAAGACAGATAGTAACTACAGCAGATATTCAGAGGACATTGAGAACTCAGCTAAATTACCGTCTGATAATTTTGGTGTGCGGAGCGGCAGTAGTGTTTATGTTCATTCCGTTCATGTTTGAATTATGGGCAGAAGCTGTGTCCGATAGTACGGATATTTTTATTATTTTTAGCTGTTGTTTGTATTCTCTTGCATTTGTACTTATCCTGACTTATGTAGTAATCGAATGGATATGGTTTATAAAAGAGCATAGAATAATCAGCAACTGTTGGTTTGATGTTGTAGAGGACACAGTTGAGAGAGTGGGTCCTGAGGATAATGAGCAGACACCTTTTTTCACTCTTACAAGATACAGGGATGTGTTTTGGAACTCGGGAGACCGCATGGCACAACATCAGGGAAGTGCTGTCGGCAGATTTCTTCATCGCAGATATGTTTATCCTGTATATTTTTGCAAGTATGACCGGGCGGTCTACGATACCTTCAAGTGGAAAAACTACCTCGGAGAAGGTGACAAGTGTATCCTTGTTATTTACGATAAGGATCTATATCCGGGCGACTGCAATATAGTCAGAATATATCCGTCGATTATGTACAGATATAAAGGTTAAGCTAAAGGAGTCTTTATGCCGGAATACAAATTATCGAGCAGCATGTACAAGAGAATACAGGAGCGAAAAAACAGGCTTTGTTTTTGGATATGCACACTTGCCATGATCGAAGTGACAATAGTACTCGTATGCGTGCTATCCGGTAGAGACGGTATTGTATTGGCTGTATTTTTAGAAGGTGTATTTTTGTATTGTGTGTGGAGATTTTTTCTGATCGACATTATGGCTGTTTTACACAAGGATACAAGAGGCAGTATTGTAGAGATGAAAGCCGAGCGTTTTATAGAGAGACGTGTTGTCGGCGGCGGCAGACGAGGCAAGGGTGTGGCGTACGGAAGACGCGGCATTATGAAGTATACTTTGACTGTTCTTTGCGAAAATGATAAAACCAGAACTGTACTTTTGCCGACTAAGGATGCATATCGCTCGTATATGATAGGTGATCGGGTGTTGATGGTTCGGTTTATGCCTTATCCTATTATTACGAGTCGTACACCGCATATTGCAGTGTGTCCTCAATGTGCTTCTATTTTGCATTATGAGGACGGTGCGTGTCACGAGTGCGGACTCGATGATATCTATGCCGGTTTTTGCAAAACTCCGATATGGGACAGAGACTAAACGAGGATAGTCAAGCGTGTATAGGCTGTAGTAGTTTATCAGATTATAAAAAAGCGAAGCTGTAGATCTGCCGGTATTAACCCTAAACACCAAAAAATTCAACCGTGAGTAGATTTTTGTCGCTTTTCGGTGTATTTACAGAAAATGATGTATAACATACAATGTTACTGAGGTGATATGATTGAACTTAGGTGATGTAATAAGAGAAAAGAGAAAATCTCTGTCGTTTACACAGAGTCAGCTTGCCGAGATGCTTGGAGTATCAACTCAGGCGGTTTCCAAATGGGAGCGAGGTGTCGGGTGTCCCGACGTTTCTCTGATAGTCCCTCTTGCAAGGATATTGAAGGTATCGACAGATACCCTGCTTGATTACAAAGACAGATACAATGAGCTTAACCGTAAATGGCTGCTTACCTGCTGTAAGTACGAGGGAGGCTCTGAGAGCATATATAAACTGATAGAAATTGACGAGCAAGTGCTCAGAGAATATCCGGATGATTTTACCTTTTCTTACCGCAGAGTGGTTGACAAATACCGTGCCGCACTTGACGAAGAGAACGCACAGAGGCGAGCAGATCTTCTTTTGGACAGCCTGGGAAACGCACTTTTCGCTCTGTCAAAATTCCCGAATGACGATACTTTGCTCTGTGCTATTGCCCGAATATATTCAGCCAGGGAAGAGCATGATCTTGCCCTTGAATATGCATATAAGACTAAAGATCCGCAAAGCCTTCTCAAATTTATTCTAAAGGGCGATGAGCTCAGACGTCACAAACAGCAGTTAATTTCAAAAAAGCTCATGGACTTGTTAGGTGAGCTTCAGTGCGAGGATCTTGATTTTCTGGATGCTGAGGAGAGAATTATTAAAGTCCTTGTTCCGGATGGGAATTATGTGTGGCTATACGACTTTCTTGCTATGATCTACGTTTACCGTGCACGTATACATGCAAGTGCAGGCAATGCGGAGGAGGCATTGAGTGAGCTTGAGACGGCTTTTTCGTTGGCACGTGAAAAGGACAAGAAAAAAGAGCGTAGCTTTTCTGTACCGTTGTTTGATAAGCTTGAAGCCGAGAGGGAGGATGTACCTCCTCTTACAGCACAGATATCTGCTGTGTGCAAAAAGGAAAAAGCCTTTGCGTGCTTTGCCGGCAACAAACGGTATGAAATACTGTGTTGCTGTGTCAATGATGTTGACCGGAAATATAACAATAGTTAGATAATATAAAAAATCAATGCAATATTTGCCGACGTGCATTGATTTTTTTGTTATGTGTTAGTATAATAAATTTGTATCAATTAATAAAAAAATGCAAGGAGCATAGTTATGAACAACTTCAGACCTGTAGCATATCCTCTCATTACAGTAGACCCCTTTTTCTCGGTTTGGTCGGTTACAGACAGACTGGATGAGACTTGTACTAAGCATTGGACAGGCAGACCTGCACCTATTTATTTAGCATTGAAGCTTGACGGAGTATATTATCCAATTTGTGCTTTTGATAAAGATAGTGTCAATAGATATAACCCCACAAAAAGGTTTATACAGAAGCAAGTAACCATCACCCCTCTGTCCACAATATATACCTTTGAAAATGCAAAGGCAAGAGTCACGGTTGAGTTTACCACTCCTTTGCTTTTGGACAGACTCGATATAATGTCACGTCCTGTCAGCTACGTTGAATACAGCGTAGAACGCCTTGACGGAGTAGAGGGCGGAGTTGAGTTTTTCTTCGGAATTTCTGCTGAGTGTGCCGTCGACGGTGGCGACAGGGAGGTGGAGTTCAAGAAAACTCCGTATTCTCTGTGCGTAGGTAATACAGTACAAAATCCCCTTGCGTATTCCGGCGACCATGTGCTGATAGATTGGGGATACCTGCACCTGTGCGATACCGATGCTTATGTGACGACTGTTGAGCCGTACACCAGACCCGCTATTACAAAGAAGTATAATGCATATACGGACAGGCTCTATCTTGCAGTATGCAAGAATGAGTCTGAGGGCGTGATCACTCTCGCTTACGATGAGATAAAGCCTATCGAGTATTTCGGAGATCCGTTGGACGAGTATTATACAAATTTCTTTGACTCGTTTGGAGACATGGTATCAGCCGCAAAGGCTGAATACAGAGAGATAAAAGAGCTCTGCCGTGCGTTTGATAAGTCACTTACGGAAGACGCTGCAAAACTCGGTGAAAATTACAAGAATATAGTAACTCTCGCATACAGACAGACGGTATCCGCACACAAGCTCATAGCGGATAAGGACGCAAACCTGCTGTTCCTTTCGAAGGAAAACCACTCCAACGGCTGTATCGGTACGCTTGACGTTACGTATCCCTCTATTCCTCTGTTTTTGAAGTATAATCCGGAGCTTGTCTTGGCAATGCTCAGACCTATCATCAAATACGCACAGATGCCAGAGTGGAAATACCCATTTACCCCTCACGATGTCGGCAGGTATCCGCTCGCGAACGGTCAGTTCTATCATCCGACAAAAATAGAAAAGCAGATGCCTGTTGAAGAAGCGGGCAATATGATGCTTTGTCTTGCCGCTTATAAGAAATATGCACATAATAATACCTTCTTTGAGGAGAACCGCGATCTGCTACGCTCATGGACAGATTACCTGGTTGAGTATGGTTATGATCCGGGCAATCAGCTGTGCACGGATGATTTTGCAGGCCATCTTGCTCACAATTGCAATCTTTCCGTAAAGGCAATTCTCGGAATTGCCGCTTATGCCGAGCTCTCCGGAGAGAAACAATATAAGGAAAAAGCCCGTGAGTACGCACACCGCTGGGAGCATGACGCAAAGAATGATGAAGGCACGCGTCTTGTGTTTGACCGTGAGGATACTTGGAGCTTGAAGTATAATATGGTGTGGGACAATATCTTAGGATACCGAATTTTCTCCGATGAAGTGAAGAAAGCGGAAATAGAACTGTATAAGAGAAAAATGAATGAATACGGTATTCCGCTTGATTCAAGAGCTGATTATACAAAGATAGATTGGCTGATGTGGTCTACGTGTCTTTCAGACGACAAGGAATACTTTGATATGGTATGTGATAGCATGGTCAGAATGATAAACAACGCATACGACCGTGTCCCCCTGACCGACTGGTATTGCACAAAGACCGCTGTACACCACGCCTTCCAGGCAAGAAGCGTCACAGGCGGCTTGTACATAAATATGATCTGAGCATAAACGATATAATAATACGTGGGAGAAACCTAAATGCAATTAGGTTTCTCCCGATTTTTTATTGTATAGCCGAGAATGACCGAACTTATATCGGTTTATCACGATATGAGTTCTGCTATTATAGCTATAGATAATTGAATATTAGCCGACTAAATGTAAACAAATTGAAAACAATCTTCAAAAATCCATAATAATACCCAAATACCTTGTTTATATAAGTGAAAGGTTTTTTGCAAAGTCTGCCTATTTGCCTTTTGGATAATGAATGACCTATCAATTTAAAAAACAAGGAGAAAAAGAAATGACATTTAGAGAAAAAACAGCACTACGTGCGTTGGGAATGCTTTTATGTGTTTTGACGGTATTTTACGCCGTACCTCTCGCAGGATTTAGGCAAAGCAGTGTTTTTGCCGATGCAGAGTATGAAAGTGATGTATCCGAGACGCAGAACGGAACGGATATTATATGCGAGGATGTTAGTCTCAGAGAGGAAAAAGTAAAGTATTTTCTGAGGCATGACGGCTCGTATACAGCCGCTGTATACAATGAGCCGGTACACTACCTTGATTGTGACGGGGTATGGCGGCAGTATGATAATTCTCTCATCGAGTCAAACACATGGCTGCCGGACAGTATGCGTGAGTATTCTCCCGCATCATCGGATCTAGCAGTACGACTGTCAAAAAAGGCAAAATCAGGCAAGATGGTATCTCTCGAGGATATAGGTATCAGCTGGGGATATGCGGATGTTCTCAACAGTACAGCATACATACCGTATTCTGAGGGAGATATAACAGAGTATAAAAACAAAGACCTTGCCGCACTCGCTGTAAAGAGTGCGAGTGGCAGAGTAGTATACCCGGACATATATACCGATACAGATCTTGAGGTGATTATTACTTCTGAGGGAGTAAAGGAAAATATTCTGCTCAATACTCCCGCCGCGGGACATAGTTTTGTTATAGAATATAAAACTGACGGAGTCTATACACCTATACAAAAGGACAGCCGCACCGTTGCACTTGTAGGTGAGGACGGAGCGGAGGCGTTTATTGTATGTGCTCCTTTCATGATAGACTCAGCAGGGAAGATAAGCGATGCCCTTACCCTGACTCTTACGCAAACAAAGAACAAAAAGTTCACTCTTACATTGACAGCGGACAGCCGTTGGCTCAGCTCTGCTGACAGGATCTACCCGGTAAGCATAGATCCCGCGTTTGTGTACAAGCCGGCCACGACCGCAGAGGTGTACGAAACCACCGGAGTATATACGGATGTGGTTCCCAATGCGTTTTATTCAAACAGTGAGAATATCTGGACCAAAGTTGGTGCAAAGAGCGTCGGAAATCTGCTCGAGACGGTAACCTTGATCCGTCACGATATGCCATCACAGATCACTTCGACCTGCAGGATAATAAATGCACAGATCCAGATGTGGTATGAATATCAGTGGCTCTCTTTGAGCACCTGTCCGACGGACATGCAGATAAATGCCTACCGTATAACCGATTCGTGGCAATGGTCAGGGACAGAGAATGTGCTTAACAATTCACAGATACCGGCATATTCATCAGATGTCCTGGGGTACGCAATAGCCAATGACAGCGAAAGAGATCTCTCGGACGTAGAGACGTTGTATGAGCTGTTTGATATAACCGAGGCGGCACAAGGGTGGCTCGACGGAATATATCCTAATTACGGAATAATACTGCGAGTGGATGATCTTTCTGTGAGCAGTGAATCATATGCTCGGTTTGTTTCATCCAGACATGGAGCCGATACATGCAATCCCGCATTTATCTATAACTACCGCGATACAAAGGGACTGGAGAGCTACATGTCCTATTATTCCTTTGATGCCGGCAGAAACGGTACGGGGTACGTGAATAACTATTCCGGAGCGTTTGTGAAGACCGAACAGCTCTTTAGCGATACAACGGTAAGATTCCCCTATAATGTTACTTTAACATACAACGGCAATATGTCGCGTCAGAGAGTTGCGGGTTACAGTGTAGGAAAAGGCTGGATGCTGGACGGTCAGCAGAAAGTGAGCGAAATAACCGACACAGCACTGTTGCAGGCAGGGTATAAATATATCTGGATGGATACTGACGGTACGGATCATTATTTCAGAGCAAAGGCTGATGCCGAGGGAGTCTGGGTAGATGAGGACGGACTGGAGCTGGAGCTGACTTTGGACAACGGTGCCATACTTATAACTGCAGAGAGTGGATATGAGCTTTGTTTTTATTCACCCCAATACGGTGGTATGCTGTACCGACAGAGGGATATATATGACAATTGTACACATTATTATTACGAGGTGGCACAGAGCACCTCACAAAATTGCCTTACAAAAATAGTAGGCCCGAGCGGAAGGACGACGTATTTCGATTATGAGGCAATAGCCGATGGGTCTGAGTATTACAATAGACTGTACAAGATCACTGATCCCGAGGGCAGGGAGTACAGATTTGATTATCTTGATACTCATTATTTGAATAAGATAACATATCCCGACGGAACTACTACAGGATTTTATTATTATAACGGACAGATATCCCAGATTAACTCATTAAAGAAAAGGATCGCTCTGTCATATACAAAAAATGAGCACACAGGTATATACAGGGTATCTGAGATAAAAGAGTATGCATGGGACTCGCCGGCACAGGTATACCGTGAGGGCGAGTGCAGTGTCAGCTTTTCATACGAAGGCCCGAATGTGACGAGAATCACAGACGCACAGGGCAGACAGACGAGGTATGTTTTTGACAATGTAGGCAGAGCGACGAGTATTATAGCTCCTGACGGCTCAGTTGGGTGTGCTGCATATTATTCGGGTACGAACACGCTCTCGTATGCAGCTTCCTCGGACACACAGAACACAAACAAGCTTACAGGAGCGGCAACTTCTCCTGCGTATACAGAGAATCTGCTCAAAAATCCCAATATGGAGAGTGAATCGAATTATTACTCAGAGCAGTTCGGTACGGTCACATCTCAGCCGCAGTGCACCCATGACAGTACGACAAGCTACCTTGGATATGGCTCGCTGAAGCTCTCAAATACCGAGCCAGGAGCTCACAACAGCTCATATAGACAAAGAATAGGAGTACCTTCCTCTCCGGATCTGTATATCACGCTTTCAGCTTATGTCAAGACTGAAAATGTAATTCCTATATCCGATAACGGAGGTGCGACGCTTGTTGTTATGTTCTTCAACAATGTGGGAAGTTACATAGGCAGCGGTATGTGCACCAAAGCGATCACGGGCACAAGCGACTGGCAGAGAATATCATATTCCTTTCAAATGCCGATAGAATCGGCAACTATGGAGCTTTGCTTTGATCTGTATTCATGTACCGGAACTGCATGGTTCGACTGTGCTCAGGCAGAGATAGGCAGAACTATGAACACTCTGAACCTGCTTGAGGATAGCGGCTTTTACAGGACTGATGCTTGGCGGGGAGACATAGGCTCGGAGGACACGATAGGTGGTCCGGGCTACGTCAGCATGGCAGGTGACGGCTCGGCAAACAAGTTCGTGTATCAGGCAGTGTACATAGGCCGTGCAAATGTGTGCTTTACGCTTCTTGCAATGGCACAGTCAAACGGAGTTGAGAGTGAGAGTGCCGAGGCGTTGCTCGAAGCATCAATAGAGTATACAGACGGCACCGTCGAATGGCAAAAGACAAAGTTCAATTCCTATTGCGGTGAC
>JAZNOK010000111.1:0-9470 GCA_045580775.1 Eubacteriales bacterium | reverse complement strand
ATACTTGATCTTTCGGAGACTGCAGCTGCCGAAACGGCAAAGACACCTGTACATACACACAGGGTCACTCGCGGAGATACGCTTTGGGCTTTATCAAAGAGATACGGCGTGAGCATCGCGGCAATTCTGGAGGCAAACAGACAAAAATATCCGTCGGTCACCCGTGACTACATAGTAGTCGGCTGGGAGCTTGTTATTCCGGGAGGTAAAACATGATCACAGTCGGCAATATTTGGGCAGTCATCCTTTCGTGTGCGTCGGCTGTAGTGTTGCTTTCGGGAGCAATAGAGAAGATAGCCGCCGCCATAAAAGCAGCCAAAGCCCCCCACGGCCGTTTTGACGACCGAATAGAAGCACTTGAGAGCTGGAGAGAGGATGCAGACCGAAAACTCAACCGAGACAATGACCGACTATCCGACATAGACGAGTCGTTTCGTGTGACACAGAGGGCGTTGCTCGCTTTGCTCGACCACGGCATCGACGGAAACAACATCACAGGCATGGAGGATGCAAAGCTCCAGCTTCAGGATCATCTTATCAACAGGAGGAGAAATATATGAGCAGGATTTTTACATTACAGTGGCTGAAGGCAGCATTGGTCCGAGCCGTAAAGACCACCGCACAGGCGGCAATTGCCGCCGTCGGTACTGCCGCGGCGATCGGAGAAGTCAACTGGCACACTGTCATAACAACGGCGGCTCTCGCAGGGATTCTTTCGCTTCTGACGAGCCTTGCCGGTCTGCCGGAAACAGATATCAAAAAGTAAGTGTGACAGGGCGGAGGTACAGTCGTAAATGTTGCTCTAACATGACAGAGCCCCAACCCCGCTGGACGGGTCAAAAACATAGTCGCACTACTCAGGCAAGGGATTGCCATCGTATTGCTCGTTGTTTTTTCCTCTCCGAGAGCTCCCTTCATCTGCCATCCGGCAGCGGTCGCTCACGGAGCATTCTAGAGAATCCAAGCGGGTGTAGAGTGTGACGAATAAATTTAATCCTTACTATGATCTCCGACTAGATCCTTCGGTCGCGATGCTCCCTCGAGGATGACAGTCGGAGAGGGGACTTCGCACAGAGCCTCCTTCGAGGATGACAGTCGGGAAAGGACTCCGCTAAAGCATCCTTCGAAGATGACAGGGCGGGTGAGACTTCGTAGAATGCCCGAGTAACGAACAACCACCAAAAAATTTTTAAAAATATTTTAGCATAGGTTTTCCCCGCCTATCCCATTAACTATAAAAGGAAAAATAACATGGAATTTATAACATCAAGCATCCCCGGCATTCCTGTGTCAGAGATATCGCCGGCGTCACTGGCAGTATATCTTCGAGGAATGCGGGAGGAGATAAATCACGTCCTTGAGTGTGAGGACACAAAGATCAAGCATGCCGGGCAGGAGCTGAGGGCGGCGTTGCCTTTTGGGCTTGGATGGGAGCATGCAGACGGAGATGTGATGGGACGTATAGGTCAGTATTGTACCTCTAACGAAAGACAGGCGGTCATCATTGAGACCGGAGCTGACTGTTACAATACCGCACATTTGCCAAAGAACGCCCTTATACTGTTGATCACAAACGGCTCTTCCAGGCACATGCTATATGCCTTTTCGGGGACTGTGTCCGAGGCGGTGGGGGCTTTTTTTGAAGGGAAGAACTACTCCGCCGACGGCTGGATCTGGTACAGGCGGCAGCTTGAGATCATTTAAATAATAAAAAAACGGAGGAAAAAATGAAACTTCAATCACCGAAATACAAGGACGGTATCAGAACTGTCCTTCAGAGGCAGTTTGGCGGTATTGACCGCCGTGTAGGTGCTGCAGACGGCTGTATAGTTGACATGCTCAATATGACAAGTGAGCATTCCCCTGTGCTCAGCACCCGAAACAAACGTGCAAACTACGCTGATTACCAAAAGATAATGTCGCACTTCGGTATAGCAAGTGCCGACTCGACGGCAAGGCTTCTTTGTGTGTGCGACGTTGCGGATCAGCCATATTACGTGGTGGTGTGCGTAGATGAGCCACAGGGGGCATATCTTCAGGCGGCAACGGTAGAGGCGGGGGCGTCGGTGCTGACGGCAGACATTCCCATCTCATATCATCCCGCGGACGATATCTATGATACATCGCAATTCGACGGGAACGTTTGTGCTGTTGCTTTCAACAATGGAATGGTGGTGTTCTCGATCGGGGCGTGCGTTTATATCAGCTATGACAAAACCCAAAAAGCCCTCAGCTGTGAACGTATAGACTACAGCTGGGACGGCTGGAACAAAGAACAGGCAATGAGCTGGCACGAAGATGGGCGTACATACCTTCAGCTAAAGGCAAGTGCCCTTGCATGTGAGCCGCTTATCCGCGAGCAGGATGTGCTTCACCTGACAAGGCACCCTCAATATGTCGAGGGGGAGCGAGAGCAGACATATTACCTTACTGTCCTGGGGAAAAGACGTGTCAGCGATGTAGCGGGGGATGAGTGTGTGCTTTTGGAATGCAGCTATACTCCCGGCTTGTATGAGACAAGAGACCCGGACGATCCGTTGCTTTATGACCCTGATACAAGCTACACGATGTTTGCCTTTGAGCATAGCGTGCCGCAGCTCGAGCACGTATGCGTATGCCGAGACAGAATATGGGGTACATCAGGCAATGAGATATATTGCTGTGCCTCCGAGGACCCACGCAACTGGTACAAGTTCGACGGTACTGCGGCAGACTCATTTTATGCTCGCATATCAGAGGTGTCACGATTTACCGGGATAGCTTCGTATGCGGGGAGTGTGTACTTTTTCACACGTGAGAATGTATACCGCATGTACGGAACCACGCCTGATACATTCAAGCTTGTTGCACTCGGTACTTACGGTCTTGAGCAGAGCGAGGCGAAGTCGTTTGGCGTGGCGTCGGGGGCGTTGTTTTATAACTCTACCCACGGTCCTGTGCTCTTTGACAGTGGCAGTGCACGCCTTATAGGCAGGGAACTGGGCGGCTCGCTCCCTTCGGGGGTACGCGGGGTCGGCTTTGGCTCTCGGTATTATATGTGCTCAGGCTCGGAGATCTATGTTTATGACATAACATGCGGATGCTGGCACCGCTGGACTTCTGCCATGAACATTTTTGATATAGGTGTGTTTGCGGGCAGAGTGATCCTTTTTGAAAGGCTGTGTGCAGAATATGTCGATCGCCGACAGGACGAGCAGGCAAGCGGCTTTGACCAAATCAGAATGACAAGCTGCGTTGAGTTTGCCGACATTACAGAGGGCGGCATATACGGTGTGTGCCCGATAGAATTTGTGCTGGATATGTGGCTCGGGGATGATTCTGAGATGACACTTTGCGTCAGCTGCGACGGCGGAGAGTGGGAGCAGGCGTACAAAAGCTCAGAGTCCGGCAGGCACATCCACCGTGTACGCTTCCTGCCAAAGACCCGTTGCGACAGCTACCGCTTGCGGCTTGAGGGCGTGGGAGAGTGGAGACTGCACTCGCTTGCACGTTCTTACTCTGTTGCGGCAGGCACTCCCTGCGGCAGTTAACAACAAAACGGAAAGGAAAAAAACAGATGGATAATTACAAGAAAAAACTCTCAGAGTATGAGGACGAACTAAAGAACAAGTATGCGAAGTTTGACTATGACGCGGAGGCGGACGCTCTGTTCAAAATGAAAAGAGCACAGCTCGAGAGGGATCAGCGTGACGGCGTGTCCGAGGTGCTTGCACAGTACGCCGCAAATACCGGCATGGGAGGGTCGAGTGCGGCAATGACAGCCGCACAGCAGACCGCGTCAAAATACAATGCCAGAGCAGCAGATGCTCTGGCAGACTCAGAACAGAAGGCATACTCCCGCTGGGCAGGGGAAAGAGCCGCCCTTGAAGACAAGATAGCAGATACAAAGGCGGCGGCACTCAGCGAGGCAGATACACGCCTGGCACTTGGGGACACATCGGGATACAGGGCACTCGGTTACGATACATCCGCATACGAGGCACAGCTAGCAGCCGAGCAGGCGGAAAGGCAGAGAGCCGCTGGAATCGCTGATGCCGAGGCAAGAGCGTCACTCGGCGATCTGTCAGGGTACAGGGCACTCGGTTATGATACATCCGCGTATGAAGCAAAGCTCGCGGCAGAGAAAGCTGCAGCCGGGGAAGAGATCGGAGTAAACGGAATTACAAAGAGTCAGTATGACAGCATAATGGATCGGTACATGAAGATGTATACCGCAACTGACGATGATGACGTAAGAGCCGAGCTTACGGCTAAGATGGAATCCGCATATAACGAATACTATGGATACTACACACCGGAGGAGATCGAAAGTACTCCTGTATTGACCGATGTGCAAGCTAACGACTATGTCAACCAAATAATAGCATGGGACGGAATTGCACCCGCAGACATATACAAGCAGCTTGTAGCGTATTACTACCGCAAGCCATTGATAACAGAGGACGGACAAGTTTTCAGGGGTCAAGCGGCACTATCTGCCATGGGTATTACAATGCAAGTGGAAACAAATAAAGATATCGTAGTTGAAGATACGGCAAAACCATCGTCAAGTACGGTAAACCCGGATAGAAGAGCATCGGCAGCCCGCAGAGCCGCCGAAAAAGAGAATGACAAAAAAACAAATCAATCCACCGGATTAACAATCAACAACAAACCTTATAGGGGCTGGTTAGTATAATGCCACAAACAGATATGTTTCTCGAAATAATGAGAAAAAGAGCCGCAGGAGAGTCTACCGAAACAGCCGAACACAGCTATACTCCTACCGTACACCGTCCTGCGAAGATAAGCCAAGAAACAGTCAAGTCTGAAATGCTCCGCCGTGCAGGTCCGGGGTATGCCGCGGCTGCAGCAAAGAACGAGAGTGCCTTGTTTGCCGATTACAATAAGATCATGAGCGATTTCTCACAGATATACGGGGCTGAGAATTATTCGTTAACCTTCAACAAAGATTACAAAACCGTAAACTCCAACCAGAGAAACATCTTCACTGACTATCAAGATCGACTAAATACTCATCACAAAAACATTTCAAACGCAATTGCCTCCGGTATTTACGGAGATCAGGAACAAGTTGCCAAGGGTGCCCTTGCTCAGGTCGAGGAAATGAAAAAAAATGTAGACGGTGCTATCGTATTTCTTGACGCTGACACGAACGCCAAAGACTACTATTACACCCAAAAGTACGAAGAATATGATAACGCCTCTCCCGAGACGAAGCTAAAGTACGGTGACCGCGGATGGGATATGATGACCGAGGAGCAGCGTACCGAGCTTATAGCCAACTCATACCGCACAGACTATGTAACATCCAATGCTCAGGCATATTTCAAGGATGCATTTAAAAAGGTGGATATAGAGAAGGACGGACTGAGCGGAGAAACCGGAATGGATCCCATGCAGGCGGTAGACTACAACAGCTCAGTCGACACGGTCAACGCGTTTTTCGGCTCGGGTGGAGCTCTTGAAGTTTATAAAAACTTTTGCAGCGGCATTGCTGAGGGAGATACAAATTTTGATTTTTCCGATATTATCGCCGTGGGGCAGGCGGCACAGAGCACACTTGGGGCGATGGAGTCATTCCGCGAGCAGCTATCCGTAGGCGGCAAATATATGGATGCTTACGTCTCTATAAGCGAGGTTGCCGACAGCATCGATCAGGTGATAGAAGCCAAGCTGTACTATTCTGTAGAAGCGGAAAAGACAGCTATCGAAGGTATGACGAGCGACGAGATACTTGACGAAATAGTGAGACTGGAGGGTATCAGGGGAAAGTCCACCAATGCCACGGTCAACGAAGCTCTTGATGCTTTGATCGGTCACGCAAAACTTCAAATGGTAGGCAAAACCAAAAGTGACAGAGCTAAGGTCTATCAGACGATGGCAGACGAGTACAAGAACATAGACGAGGATCTCGCCTATGAACAACAGCAGGTAATGGAGCTTGATCAGCAGAAGCAGGAGCTCGAGAAGAAGCTTTCAAAATTCAGTCCCGGCAGTCAAGGGCGTCTCTATGACCAAACAAAGAATGAATACAACAGAGTATGTACCGAGCTTGACACGCATATATACCTATACAAGGACCTGACTGCCCGTAAGGAGGATATCGCACTCAACAAAGCTGAGTATGCGGTACTTGAGCAACTAAATACCGAGTGGAGAGAAAAAACGGCATCTGTCGCTGAAAAGGTAGTAAGTACCGTAGCTGATATAGCTGATGCATTCGGTGACGGTGCCCTGACAATTACCACAGAGGCGATCGATGCTATCGGTTCATGGACCAATATGCCGGAATACAACAGTATGGTAGCTCTTTATGATCTTGTCGGTAATGCAATGTATGATGACGAGGGGAATTTGGATATTGATCTTGCCCGAGGCGTCGATGCAGTAACCGACCCCGATAATATGCTGACCACCGTTCACGACAAGCTGACACGAGGAGGCTTACGTAACAGCAAGCTTGTGCGTGCTATGCTCGACGAGGATGAATTTGCTGATGATCCGCTCACTACCTATGATCCTTCCTACAACAATCAGTTCACTTCGTTTCTTGAGGATGCTGCGGGAAGTGTAGGTGCCTATGTTCCCGGTGTTGCTTTAGCTTTTGCTACCGGAGGAAGCTCTGCTATCATACAGGGGGTTATGTTTGCCGCGAGTACATTCCACTCGAGCTATAATGAGGCAATAGATGCAGGGGTATCGCAGGAACGTGCACTTGCGTATGCATTTATAACGGGAGCCGTCGCCGGTGCGTCTGAGATGTTGATCGGTACTCCTCTTGACAAGGGGATCGGTGTTGTAGGCAAGGTAATAAAGAGCAGTAGGATATCTAATCCTGCTCTTCGTACACTATATAGTTGGGCTGTATCTTCGTTCGGCGAAGGTGCCGAGGAAGTGATCGAGAGTCTCATAGGCACAGGTGCCAAGATAAAAACCTATGATCCTGATGCAAAGGTGAATTTCGGAGAGTTAGCATACGAGGGACTTGTCGGAGCGACAGTGGGGGCTATTATCGGATCAACGAATTTTTCAGGAGAATACAAAGCCAACAAGCTCGATGCAGATCATATCTCCGAACTTCTATCTGAGGTTGAGCAGATCAGCTCTCCCGCTGAGGCTCAGTATATAGTCAACGAGCTTACGTCGTGGAGCACAATGATGGACTACGCTATAGAAAAAGGAGCGAAAAACAAAGAAAATCTCGAATTTCTCTCATATCACTACAAGGCAACAGCAACAGCTGTTACACAGAAGCTCCCCGAGCTGATAGCACAAAATGCCGACATAGATGCCATGGAGGCGAATATAGCATCTATCGTAGCAAAAGGAGAGTCCGGTGAGGGGGGATCGGCACTTCTTGCTTCTATTCTCGCCGGCACTGATATACAGCTCTATGAGGCTATGCTCGAGAAGACCGGCCTCGACCCTGATGTGAGGGCAAAGCTCGAGCAGCAGTACGAGGGACTCAAAGAGATCAGAGATCATTACGGTCTTATCGACTACTCCGAGAAGACCGACGCACAACTCGCAAAATACAAAGGTATCAACAGCATAACTCACAACCTCGGTGCACAGTCCCCGGAGGGACTGTCTAACGTCAGGACAGGCAGTATAGAGACACGTGATGTCGGCTTACTCGGCTCCAAACAAAAATACGATGAAGCATCCGCACATGAGGCGTTGCACCACGCAGTCAAGTCCGACCCCAAGCTGCTTACCAAGATAATGAACATGCTCAAGAGCGAGGGGATCGACGTTGATGCGAAGAAAGAAGCTCTCCGTCAGAGATATTACGAGCAGTATAAAAAGGAATATTATACGCAACAGCGTCCGAACGCTGAGAAGGAAATCGGCGTGAAGGATGCAGAACACCAAGCACATCTATATGCCGAACGCAAGCTCAATACAACCTTGGATGAAGAAGTAGCCGCACATTACTTCGGCGACGTTGCGGCAGAGCTTGGTCTTGGTAACATCGTGGGAGACAGCACCCTAGACCGCATTATGTCAAGGGCAAAAGGTAAATTCGGTGTCGATGATACTGACCGTAATCTCTCGAACAGAGTACTGTCCGCTATAGCCAAGTACAACCGCGTGCAGAATAGAGCTGCCCGCAAAACTGAGGCAAAAAAGAAAAACGCCTCCGATGTGAAGACGAAAAGGGGTAAAATATCCGAGAATATGACAGATACCGAAAGGTACGAACTGTTAAAGGATAGAGAACTGACGGTTGCTGCGGTAGATGGTGAAATTGCAAACAAGATATCAAATGATATTCCAGACTTCAAAAAGAAACTGCTTAAAACGTCTAATGCCCTTCGTTTATTAAAACGTATCAGCGAAGAGTTTGGCATTTTCAAGCAATATACAAATCCTGATATTGAGGTTGAATTTGAGTTCGGCAGAAACAATCTTGCCGAGAGCGTAAACAAACAAAAAGGAAATTACGATTTATATGCTCAGATGATCTCTTGCTTTGACGAAGTTATAGAAAATGCCATCGGTATCGAGGTGCATAATAGAAACCAAGACGGATATAAACCTGATCCGACTTTAAATCGAGTGTACGTTTTGTGCAGTGCATTTGAGATGGAGGACGGTATAGTTCCTTGCAAGCTGTCTGTAAAAGAGTTTAATGACAAAAGCAACCGTTTGTATGTGGCAGTAACTCTCAACAGCATAAAAAAAGACAGGATCGCTAGTATGGGTGTCCCGAATGATCGGTCTCACGTCCGTACCTCCCCTGTCACCATGAGTATAAGCGATTTGTTTAGAAATGTCAATAGCAAGGACGTCGATTTTCTTAAGTACATTCCCGATGAGTTTCTGAGGGGTGAGCAGATACAGGCAAAATATGAATACATTGACCGGGAGCAAAAAGTAAAGCCTAAAGAGGTGGATGAAGCGGCTGTAATCAAATCAGCCTACGACAGAGTCAGCTCCTCGCCTGCGGAATTGAATGCGGTCATAGCCGAGATGCGGGCAGACGGGATAAATATAGAGACTCTGACCGAGACAGACAGAGACAGGGTGATCCGGATGATGTCGCAGGCGTATGCCGCTACCAAAAACAGCGGTGTAAAGGCAGACAACAGAGGAGTCGTATCCTATCTCGATGCGGTCGAAGCCGCAGAAAAAGACTCCGCTTATGTAAAAAGGCTCCTCGCCGCCGAGTACCTTGCAAAAAAGCAGCTGCAGGAGCAAAAAGCCTTACATACAACCGCCGGGGGCAAAACGCCGTTTGCAAAAACACCCCCCGTCTCGACTCAAACCTTCCAAATGTCGAACTCCGTCGATAATTTGCCGGTTGACAATTCGGCAGACGGTGGTATAATGGTTTTTGGTGGAAGTTATGTTTTGTCACGGTATGTTAATTCATCTGATGAGCTATATATAAATTCTCAGAAAATTACGCCGTTAGATGGATATGAAGATGTGGTTATTCATGGGGATAAAACAGGTTTTGA
>JAZNOK010000110.1:0-15427 GCA_045580775.1 Eubacteriales bacterium | reverse complement strand
CGTTTCGTTCAAGAATGACAGCGGGGCTGTGACTTTGAATGAAACGATTATGAGCGTAGCAGAGTGCCGTCAGGCACTTTCTTATTGCATAGGAAAATGCAGCTCTTGTCCTGTGTCACTCTTGTACTGAATATACAGTCGCAAAAACACCCCCAAAGGTTACAAAAGAATCGGTGCAAACAGCACCCCCGCCCCCCGATGTCATGGACGAGGGCGAGAGCAAAGTAACGATTATGACGGCACCTCCCCACCCCGACTGGACGGGTCAAAAACATAGTCGCACTACTCAGGCAAGGGGTTGCCCTCGTATTGCTCGTTGTTTTTTCCTCTCCGCGGCTTTTCTTCATCACCGTTTAGGTGCGAAAATCCGCGACCGAAGGATCTGAGTCGGAGATCAAAGTAAGGATTAAATTTATTCGTCACTTCTATCTCCCGCTTAGATAAGTGAGACTCCAAATCTTCGATTTGGTAAGTCGAACTTATGCATGCGAGCGACAGCGAGTCGCTTTCTTCGGTCGCCTAAAGCCTCCCTATAGAATGACAGCGGGGAGGGACGCCGAAAAACGTCCCTCCCCGCAGGTGTTTGTGTAAATATCCTCTTATCTCATATCATCTCCGAGCTCACCCATCAGCCTGCGGTTGAACTCCGCGGCGGTGTCGTAGCCCATTTTTTTCTGTCTGTTGTTCATAGCGGCTATCTCCAGAATGATAGCGAGGTTACGTCCGGGACGTACCGGGATGGTGAGCATGGGTATCTCGATGCCGAGTATATCCATCTTTTCACCGTCAAGGCCGAACCTGTCATACATTTTTCCCTGTACCCAGGGCTCAAGGTTGATGATCAGGTCGATCTTTTCCGACATTTTGACAGCACCCATACCGAATATTCTCCGCACATCGACAATACCGATACCTCTGAGCTCCACATAATGACGTATGAGCTCAGGAGCGGAGCCTACGAGTGTCTTGTCTGAGACTCGTTTGATCTCTACGGCATCATCGGCTATTAGTCTGTGGCCGCGTTTTACCAGTTCAATGGCAGTCTCGCTCTTTCCTACTCCGCTGTCGCCGAGAATCAGTATTCCCTCACCGTAGACCTCTACCAGAACTCCGTGCCTTGTGATACGCGGAGCGAGGGCGACGCTGAGGTAGCTTATGAGAGCGGCGACAAACTGCGTAGTTGTGCGTGAAATTCTCAAGAGAGGCACCATGTTGGATTCTGCACCGTATTTCAACTCATCAAAGATGGGCAGACCTGCCGTGACGATGACAGCGACGGGTTTGTGAGCCATAAAGTTGTCTATATGGTATGTACGTTCGCTTTTTTTGAGGCTGTTGAGATATTCGTATTCGGCGTTTCCTATCAGCTGTATTCTGTCAGCTTCAAAATGAACAAAAAAGCCTGCCAGCTGCAGTCCCGAGCGGTTTACCTCGGGGCGTGATATCATGATAGACTCGGGGTCTTTGGGAAGAAATACACTTTCCAGGGAAAATTCGTCAATTACTGTTTTCAGAGAAATGCTGATCTTTTCGGGCATGATGCTCCTCCTCGAAATAAAAGCTGACTGTCGGCTGTGAGCACAGTCAGCTGTCGGTGTTACTTTATGATACTACTTTTTGTGTCATTTGTCAATGACGGTATATGTTTTGTTTATCATTTTCGTTAAAATATATAAAAGCCCCGCCTATACGGCACCGCCTGACCGACAGCTTTGCACGGCACAAGAAAAAAACATTGATTTCATCATGCAGTATATGTTATACTGAAATAATAGAAAAGTAAGCGAAAAAAAGGGGCGATCATATATGAAGCTGACTGAGCTTTTTTCATCAGAGAAACTTTCTCTTTCATTTGAGGTATTCCCGCCAAAGACCGACACGGCATTTGAAAGTGTGAAAAATGCCGTTGAAGAGATTGCTGCACTGCATCCGTCTTTTATGAGTGTTACTTACGGTGCCGGAGGCGGCACGTCGCAGTATACGCTCGAAATAGCAAAAAAGATCAAACATACCCACTCCGTTGCTACCCTGGCACATCTCACATGTGTCTCCTCGACCAGACAAACCGTCCTCACAAAGATAAAGGATATGCAAAATGCCGGAATAGAGAACGTTATGGCACTGCGGGGGGATCTTACACCTGAGCTTGAGCACAGCGACCGCAGCGGCTGGGCGTACAAACATGCAATTGATCTTATACGGGACATACGCGAGAGCGGGGCGGATTTTTGTATCGGCGGAGCGTGCTATCCGGAGATCCATCCCGAGAGTGCGTGCAGGCGTGATGATATCAGATATCTGAAGGAAAAGGTAGACGCGGGCTGTTCCTTTCTGACTACGCAGATGTTTTTTGACAATGATCTGCTGTACAGCTTTTTATACAAGATCCGCGAGGCGGGTATATGCGTTCCGGTGATCCCCGGAATAATGCCTATCACAAGGGGCAATCAGATAGAGCGTGCGATCAAGCTCTCAGGCTCTTTTATGCCGCAACGCTTCAAGAGCCTCGTTGACAGATTCGGCTCGGACCCCGAGGCTATGACGCAGGCAGGAATTGCATACGCTACAGATCAGATAATCGACCTGTACGCAAACGGCATCAACCACGTGCATGTGTATTCGATGAACAATCCCGAGGTCGCAAGGAGAATAACCGAAAACCTCAGCTGTATAATAGGTAAGTGACCGTGAGTGAGGTAAGAGAGCTGCACCGCGTTGCTCTGCCGGAGCCTGATATTTCACAGATACTGCGTTACGCAAATGTAAAGACCCCCGACTCTGCCGTGCTTTCGCTTGCGTATGATTGTATCAGGGAGCTTGAGACGGTATTGCGTGCGGATGTGTGCTGCAGTGAATACGGCATAGAATACAGCGGCGGGGAGTTTGAGCTCGGCTTTGCAAAGATCAGATCGCACCATCTCGAGCGTGCACTTGAGGGATGCAACCGCGTGATCCTGTTTGCGGCGACTCTCGGAGTGGGTGCGGATAGACTGATATCAAGGTATTCGGGTATTTCTCCTTCGAGGGCAATGATGCTTGACTGTGTGTGTACGGAGCGGATAGAGGCTTTATGCGGGTGCTTTGAGAGAGAAGTAACAGAAGGGTTGTATTCGCGGCCGCGTTACAGCCCCGGCTACGGGGATGTGCCGCTGTCTTTGCAGAAGGAGATATTCGCTGCCCTGTCTCCCGAGCGGAGGATAGGCGTCACGCTCAACGACACCCTCATCATGTCCCCGGCAAAGTCGGTAACCGCCCTTATCGGGATCAGAAGATGAGAGCACAAATATTATTTGAAACACGCCTGCATACAGCCGGAGCGGATGCATGAGCAAGAAAACAAAAAAAACGGAGACAGATATGGATATCAGAGAATATATCAGAGATAATATATTGATCCTTGACGGAGGAATGGGGACGCTTCTTCAGGCACAGGGACTTGCGGCGGGAGAGCTGCCCGAGAGATGGTGTATAGAGCATCCGGATGTCATAGAGGGCATTCACCGCAGTTACCTTGAGGCGGGCTCGGATGTGATAAGCACAAATACCTTCGGAGCGAATGAGCTCAAATACCCCTCGGAAGAAGAGCTTGAGCGTGTGATAGAGGCGGCGGTAAATTGTGCAAGAGAGGCACAACGCTCGGTCCTCGGCCGTCCTACATGGGTAGCACTCGACATAGGCCCGACAGGAAAGCTCCTTGCCCCATTCGGAGAGCTGGAGTTTGAGAGGGCTGTCGAGATATTTGCAAAAACAGTAAAAATCGGCGTCAGGTGCGGAGTAGACCTGATATTTATCGAGACGATGTCCGACAGCTATGAGACGAAGGCGGCCTTGCTCGCGGCAAAGGAAAACAGCAGTCTGCCCGTGTTTGTCAGCTGTGCTTACGGATCTGACGGTACTCTGATGACAGGAGCTGTCCCGGAGGCTATGGTTGCCATGCTTGAGGGGATGGGTGCGGATGCCGTGGGAGTGAACTGCTCCATGGGTCCGTCGGAGCTTTCGGAGACGGTCAGGCGTTATCTTGCCTGCAGCTCCGTCCCTGTAATTTTGAAGCCAAACGCAGGTCTGCCGAGAGTGGAGGGCTCAAATACCGTCTATGATATAACTCCAAAGCAGTTTGCAGAGCAGGTAAGCGTGCTTGTTCGGGAGGGAGTCAGCTGTGTAGGCGGATGCTGCGGAACGACCCCCGAGTATATCAGAGAGACAGCAGCCGAATGCAGGAAAATAAAAAAGCTTCCGATAGAAAAAAAGGATATCACCGTTATCAGCTCCTATTGCAGAGCTGTGAATTTCGGCTGCGAGCCTGTGCTGATCGGAGAGAGGATAAACCCCACAGGAAAGAAGCGTTTCAGAGAGGCATTGCTCTCGCATGATATGGATTATATCCTCAGAGAAGGTATTTCGCAGGCACAATGCGGCGTTCAGGTGCTGGACGTCAATGTGGGAACGCCCGGCATAGATGAAAGAGAGCTTTTGTGCGAGGCTGTGAGGGAGTTAGCATCTGTATGCGAGCTTCCGCTGCAGATAGATACCTCAGACTTCGGAGCAATGGAGGCGGCTCTGAGAATATATAACGGAAAACCCCTGATAAATTCCGTGAACGGAAAAGAAGAAAGCATGGCTGCCGTATTTCCCCTGGCAAAAAAGTACGGAGGAGTCATTATTGCCCTTACCCTGGACGAGAACGGCATCCCCGAGACAGCAGAGGGCAGATTAGAGATAGCTGAGCGGATACTTGAGCGTGCTCAGATGTACGAAATAGACAAAAAGGACATAATATTCGATCCGCTCGCACTGACCGTATCAGCTGACGACAGAGCGGCGAGCGAGACTCTGCGTGCGGTGGAGCTGATCACAAAGAAGCTTGGAGCAAAGACGTCGCTGGGAGTGTCGAATGTTTCCTTCGGACTTCCCATGCGTGACTGGGTGAATGCGTCATTTTTCGCTCTGGCACTCGGACAGGGACTGTCTGCCGCAATAATCAACCCCTACTCACAGGAGATGATGCGGACGTATTACGCATATCTTGCCCTCTCGGGTGCGGATGCAGGATGCAGAAGGTATATCGGATATGCACAGACGCACGCTGATACCCCCGTCTCTGAAAATAAAGGCACAAAAGAACCGAACTCCGACGCCTGCGTGAAGGCAGACAGCCTTTACCTGGCGGTCATACACGGCATGAGAGAGAGAGCGGCGGCACTGGCACGCGAGGGGCTTTTGGATACACCGCCGCTTGAGCTGATCGAAAGGGAGATAATTCCAGCCCTTAATACTGTCGGTGTCGGCTTTGAGCAGAAGACGGTATACCTGCCGTCGCTTCTTATGAGTGCGGAGGCGGCAGGTGCGGCGTTTGAGGTGATAGGCGAGTCTGTACCCGCTGACAGATCTGCAAAAAAGTACCCGATCCTTCTTGCTACCGTCAGAGGAGACATCCACGATATAGGAAAGAACATCGTCAAGCTTCTGCTCGAGAGCTACGGATATGATGTGCATGACCTCGGCCGTGATGTGCCCGCAGAGAAGATAGCCGATGAGGCGGTGAGACTGCATGTCCCGCTTGTCGGGTTGTCGGCACTGATGACTACCACCCTGCCCGCAATGGAAAAAGCGGTAAAGGAACTGAGAGAGCGTGCTCCGTGGTGCAAGGTCATGGTGGGCGGTGCTGTGCTTACCGAGGAATACGCAGCAGCTATCGGAGCTGACAAATACGCCCCCGATGCTATGGAGGGTGTCAGATATGCAGAGTCTCTTGATGCACATCACTCATGCACATAAGCATGCTTTTGTATGCTCATAATAAGAACAACAAGAACCTGTGTTCAGCAGAGCCTGTGTTCAGCAGAGCCTGTGTGCAGCAGAGCCTGATGCACCCACTCCGATCTCATTTTTCACACATCAAAAAAGCAAAAACTCTACAGCGAAAAATCGGCAATAGCCAAGGAACAGATAAACAGATATGATCATAGATTTTCACACTCACGCATTCCCCGAAAACATCGCCCCGAGGGCACTTGACCGGCTGTCAGCGGTGTCTGGCGGACTGAAGTATCATACAGACGGAACGGTAGAAGGAGTGCTTGGCTCTATGGCTGAGCATGGGGTAGATGTATCTGTCGTGCTTAATATAGCGACAAATCCCCGCCAGATGCACAGCGTAAATGACTTTGCCGCAGCAGTAAACGACAACGAACATATTTTCGCCTTCGGCTCGGTGCATCCGGATGCTCCTGATGCTTTTGAGGAGCTGGAGAGGATAAAGGCCCTTGGACTGAAGGGAGTAAAGCTCCATCCGGACTACCAGCGTTTTTTTGTTGATGATGAACGAATGCTTCCGATATACAGAAAGATATCAGAGCTCGGTCTGATCACGGTGTTCCATGCGGGGGTAGATTTCGGTTTTCCTCCTCCTTACGGCTGTACTCCCGAGAGGCTTTTGCGGGTGCTCGGGTGCTTTGATACGCCTGTCGTGGCGGCACATTTCGGCGGCTTTGGGCTTTATCGGGAGGTGCTGGATCTTCTGTGCGGAGCGGATGTGTATTTTGACAGCTCCTTTGGATATGCGTCAATGCCCAGATACTATGTTGAACAGATACTGCAACACCACTCAACAGAGCGGTTGCTCTTTGGTACGGATACTCCTTGGCATACGCCTGCTCAGGAGCTTAGACTCATAGATTCGCTCGGACTATCTGATGTTGAGCGTGAAAGGATCCTTTCAGCCAACGCCCGCCGCCTGCTCGGTATCTGATATGAGGTAGTTTGCCTCTTTTTGAAAACTTGTATTTGCCTCTCTTTGTAAACAAAGTTTAAAAGTGTCGGCGGCAGTATTGAGTTTTTTTTTAGCAGGATATATAATGAGTGTATAAATATTTTATAAGGAAATGATAGCTTAAATGAAGCAAAAAAACGATAGATCATCGGAGGATCTCTCCGAGGAGCTTTGCTTTCACAATGAAACCGAAGCTAAAAACGAACAAACACCCCCCGAGCCTTCGCCATACGGGTATGAAATAGACCGTGAGCTGGAGGCGGAATTTGACAGTGCTCCCAAACGCCAAAAGGCAAAGAAGGGACTGGGGGCGTTTTTGTCAGTGCGTGGACTGTTGATTTTGGGGTGTTTGGTGACGTTTGCCGTATGTACGGTGATACTTGTAGGAAGGTTTATCGACTACAGAAGGACCGACGATATATACAAGACCCTGGCAGATGAAATGTTCAAAGAGGTCAGCGGCGAGCCGAGCATTCTGTCCACAGCCCAAAAACAGATCCCCGAGGCAGCTCTCAACGACTATGCTACCACCCTTACGCTCGGTGTCAGCGTAGGAGATATATCAGAGAATACAGCGGCTGTGGGAGATATTCACTTTGCTAGGATAAAGGCAAAGCTCGAGCAGATCCGAGCGGTAAACGAGGATATACTGGGTTGGATCAGGATCGAGGGTACAGAGATCAATTACCCATTTGTCGTGGGAGAGGACAACGACTATTACCTCACACATGCTTACAACGGAGAATACCTTCGCTCGGGTACGATATTTGCCGATTACAGAAATTCCTCTACCTCGATCTCAGACAACAAAAACACCGTCCTCTACGGACACAATATGGCAAACGGTGCCATGTTCGCTGTGATCAATACTTACAAGAGAAACCCGGAGCTGTTCGATCGGCTGATATACATCTACAGCTTCGACGGAGTATATGTATACGAGCCTTATGCCCTGCTTGAGACGGTAGCGAGCTTTTACTACTTCCAGACGGATTTTTCAAACGGCGATGAGTTTGAAGCGTACCTGTCAAGGATGCAGGAGGTAGCCGTGATGAAAAAGGACATTGAGCTTTCAGCCAGAGACAAGATCATCAGCCTGTCGACATGTTCGGGTCATTCGGTGACAGGCAGACGCTGCCTTCAGGCAAAGCTGATCCGCATCGACCATGCAGGCTGACGGAGGATATATGACGGATATCGGATGCAGAGCGGAGCTTGTCTGTCCGTGCTGCGGCATGCCTATGAAAAAAGAAGGCGGCTCGCTTGTGTGTGAGAACAGACATACCTATGATATAGCCAAGGCAGGATATGTCAATCTGACAAACACCACTTCAAAAAAGCTCAGCGGAGACTCAAAGGAGATGGTACGTGCACGCACGGATTTTCTCGGACACGGAGCATACGCCCCCTTTATGGAGCAGGTATGCAGACTGGCGGGCGGCGGCAGAGTGTGCGTGGATGCAGGATGCGGAGAGGGCTATTATACTGTCGGGCTGTCGCACAGCTTTGAGATGGTGTACGGTTTTGATCTTTCAAAGGCGTCTTGTATGGCGGCGGCAAAGCGTGCGAGAGCCGCGGGAGCGGACGGACGGTGCTTTTTCGGTGTGGGGAGCGTTTATTCCCTTCCGATAGCTGACGGCTGTGCCGACTGCGTGACAAACATATTTGCTCCCTGCGTCGAGGAGGAGTACAGCCGTATTTTGCGTGCAGGAGGCAAGCTGGTCGTTGCGTGTGCGGGTGTACATCATCTGCAGGGACTGAAGGATGCCCTCTATGATACAACAAGGGAGAATACCGCCAGGGCAGACCTGCCGACACACCTCGTTTTGGAGGACTCTGTCAATGTCAGCTACGACATTACCCTCACCGATCGGGAAATGATCAAGAACTTATATATGATGACCCCGTATTGCTACAGGACAGGGATAGAAGCACAAAAAAAGCTCCTTTCCCTCGATACCCTTACTACTCGGGTGGACTTTGATATACATATCTACAGAAAATAGCCGAGCGGAGGCACAGCCCGCTCGGCTGTCTTTGTATCTGACAAAAGGAGAAGTGCGTATTATGACAAAGGCAAGGAAGCGACTCGCTATCGCTCGCATGCATAAGTTCAACTTGCCAAATCGGAGATTTGGAGTTTCACTTATCTAAGCGGGAGTACATAGAACGTTACTCGAGTATTTGCGAAGCCCCTCTCCGACTGTCCTCCTCGAGCGACCATAGGGAGCGGAGGATCTGAGTCGGAGATCATAGTAACGTCACTCTCTACTCGCCCTTGGATTCTTCACTCCACTGCGTTCCGTTCGAGAATGACAGGGCGGATGGAAGAATGCAAAATGCCTTACAATCATAACTCCCCATCCCTCTGTCATCCGCTCAGGTTCTCCCCGCCTGTATCCTTACTTTTTTTCCGACAAAAAAAACGGAGCAATCCGCAGAACGCTCCGTTTTTATTTTATTTATCTTGTACCGTAAACGGTATAGAAAATATGATTTCCTATTACCATTTCTTTTTCATTATTTTCAAAATCGGTATAATAAGCCGGCGTGATCATGTGGAAATAGAGTATATGATCTGATAGTCTGTATCCCTCAAGAATGATCTTTGCAACGATCACACACTGAGCGGTAGGCTCTCTGTGAACGGTTCCGCTTATTGCAGGGGTAAACTGCCTTCCGTCAAAAATAACATCATAGATAGTGTTTGGATAGCGGTATGAAGCAACTCTGTTCATGACAACAGTACCGACAGCGATCTGACCGATAAAAGGCTCGCCTCTGGACTCGGCGTTTATAATTCTCGAGAGCCAGTATACGTCTTTTTCATTGTAATAAGTGTCACCTGACACGATGAAAGAACCGGTCGTCTTCAGATAAGCCGAGCGTGACTCAGAGTCATAGGAATACTCACATCCGAAGATCTTTGCCATAGTAGTAAGCGGGAGCCAAATATGACCGTCCTCGCGTAGAGTGACAGAACCATCGACGAAAATATATCTGCCGTTAGCACATATATAGCTGTCACCAACAACAGCATCTATCTCAAGTCCGTCAGCTCTGATCTCGAGCTTTCCTGAATTGAAGCTGACTTTACAGTCCACCATTGCCTCAGAGAAAAAGACAACAGGAACGTAAACATCACCGTCCTCGCATGAAGTGGAAACTGTCGTAAGCTCAACGTAATTTACGTATAGGTCTATTTTATTATCTCGTTGTTCGAGTGCATCAGCATCTCTCTGTACCTCTGCCTCAAGCTCAATAGCCTGAAGTTTGGCTATGGCTGCGTCCTCGCTTGTCTCTCCGTCCGCTTGTGCACGGCTGCCCATAACCATAATTGCAACTAATGAACAGATGAAAAGAACACTCAAGGCAACTTTACGCAGAGCAAGTCTGTTAGGTTGCATTTTGTAAATCTCCTGTTTATAAAAGTTTTTTCTGTTGGGTAATTACCAAAAGTTGACAAACGCTTCCTCAGTTTTTCGCGAGGAGTATTCTAACATATTTAATTTTAAAAAAGCAAGTTGAATAATTCACCAACTTTCCTTACGTCGTCTTTGTCGAAACATACGTTTTGCACAAACTTAGCCACGTTCTGTGGCTTTTGTGGAAAAGTGTAAAGATTTCCACATTTGGAATTATGCATTAAATTTGTTTCACGTGAAACAAAACGGTCAAAACTTATAGTGGTGAAAAGAGGTATTTTAAGCCGGTTTTTTGTGGCTTTTGTGGTGAAATAATACTCCTGAAAAAGCGAAAAACAGGGAAGTGAACAGGACAGTCAGCTCTTAGTGTTATAGTAATTTATCTACATTGAAATACCCCCTTTTTCTTAGGTATTTGTATTCGCTTTTTTATATTTTTGCCCCTGCCGCCGCTGTAAAATGACAGCAGGGATGAGCTCAGTCGTATAGAGCAGCTTTTTTAACCGCACCCCCACCCCCGCTGTCATCCTCGAGGGAGCATCGCGACCGAAGGATCCAAGCGGGAGATCAAAGTAGCGTCACTCTGTATTTGCAAAGCTCCCCTCCCGACTGTCATCCTCGAGCGACCGTAGGGAGCGAAGGATCTGAGTCGGAGATGATAGTAAGGATTAATTTTATTCGTCACTCTCTGCTCTCTGACTCAGATACTTCGCTACTCTCGTCCATGCGGTCGGGTTGAAACTCGCAAAATCTATCTTTTATTTGTCGATACTTTTATACTTTTCTTCCTATTATATATATATAGAAGTGTTTGGTAATATATTTGCAAAAAACAGAATTATAATCGTTGACAACAACCTGCGTAAGTAGTATAATATTTGATACAATGAGTAATTTGCCGAAATGTGCAAAAAACTAAAAAAGAGGAACGAGGAGTGCCGCAATTATGGCAAGAATAATAGCCTTCGCCAATCAAAAGGGCGGAGTAGGAAAAACAACCAGTGCCGTGAACCTTGCTGCAAGTGTCGGCGTATTAGGAAAAAAGGTCCTAATGGTGGACCTTGACCCACAGGGAAACACAACAAGCGGCTTTGGAATTTCAAAAAAAACGCTAAAGTATTCATCATACGATGTACTGATAGGCAAATGTACGGCATCTGATGCGATCATCAAGACAAAGTTTGACAATCTGAGTGTAATACCGTCTACTATCGCACTTGCAGGAGCAGAATTTGATTTATTTTCAATGGAAAACAGGGAATACAGGCTCAGGGATGCCATAGCAGAAATAGAGAAGAACTACGATTACATATTTATAGATTGCCCTCCATCGCTCGGAATGCTGACGATAAATGCCCTGTCCGGAGCAGTAGGAGTCATAATACCGATGCAGTGTGAGTATTACGCACTTGAGGGATTGAGTCAGCTTATGATTACGATCAGTAAGATAAAGAAGCTGTACAATAAGCAACTTGAGATATGCGGAATACTGCTGACAATGTACAACGGACGGCTTATACTAACCTCGCAGGTAGTACATGAGCTAAAAAAGTACTATTCTGATAAATTGTTTTCTACAACGATATCGAGAAACGTCAAGCTTTCGGAAGCACCGAGCTTTGGAATGCCTGTATACTATCACGACAGATTTTGCAAGGGATCTGTAGAATATCTGGAAGTAGCAAAAGAGCTGATTACCAGAATTTAATTGTTTCACGTGAAACATAAAAATTCCAAGCAGGAGATCAATTTAACGTCACTCTCTACTCGCCCTTAGATAAGTGAGACTCCAAATCTTCGATTTGGTAAGTCGAACTTATGCATGCGAGCGATAGCGAGTCGCATTCTTCACTCCACTTCGTTGCGTTCAAGAATGGCAGGGCAGATGGAAAAATGTAAAATTGGGCAAAAACAACCCTAATAATTTATTATTTCAATTTTAATAATTAACACTGAAATCGGAAAAATATACGAAGGGAATTATAAATATGGCAAAAAAACCGTCAGGACTCGGAGCAGGACTGGATGCACTATTTCTCGATAACTCTGTAGAAGGGCAAAATACCCTTACCACCGTCAGAGTTGCAGAGATAGAAGCAAGAGCCGAGCAACCAAGAAAAAGCTTTGAAGGAGAGGCACTGGCACAACTTGCCGACTCTATTAAGGTACACGGAATACTTCAACCGATACTTGTCAGACCGGCAGGTTCGGGTTTTTATCAGATAATAGCAGGTGAAAGACGTTTCAGAGCTGCGAAAATGGCAGGACTCACGGAAGTTCCGGTGCTTATTACAGAAGCGGACGATGAAACAACCGCACAGATGGCTCTGATAGAAAATGTTCAGAGAGAAAACCTAAATCCCCTTGAAGAAGCAATGGCTTATAAAGAGCTATCCGAAAATTACGGTTTTACTCAAGAAAAACTGTCCGAAAAAATCGGAAAAAGCCGCTCTGCTATTGCAAACGCAATGAGACTGCTTGATCTTCCGGATGAAGTACTCGCAATGCTCAGAGACTCAAAACTGTCTGCAGGCCATGCAAGAGCTTTACTTGGATTAAAGGATGAAGCGGACGTAATTTTCCTTGCAAAGAAGATCGAGAGCGACGGACTGTCGGTCAGAGCAGTTGAAAACGCGGTAAAAAAGCTTAACTCAAAGGATGAAGACGAAGAAAAGATCAATATGAAGCCCGCAGAGCTTGTGGATTACGTCAGAGCACTTGAAGAAAAAAGCATGAATGAGCTTGGCAGACGTGTAAAGATCAAAGCATCCGGCAAGGATAAGCACGTAAAGATATACTTTGAGGATAACGCAGACTTGGATGAACTGCTAAAGAAAATAGTAGGGAAAAGCATAGAAGTGTGACATTATCATTCATAAAAAATGATAATGTTTCACGTGAAACAAAAAAATCAAGCGGGAAATCAATTTAACGTTACTCGGGTATTTGCAAAGTCCCCTCTCCGACTGGACGGGTCAAAAACATAGTCGCACTACTCAGGCAAGGGTTTGCCCTCGTATTGCTCGTTGTTTTTTCCTCTCCGCGGATTTTCTTGATCACCGTTTAGGTGCGAAAATCCGCGGACCATCCTCGAAGGAGGCCCTGTGCAAAGCCCCAACCCGACTGTCATCCTCGAGCGACCAAAGGGAGCGAAGGATCTGAGTCGGAGATCAAAACAACGTCACTCTGTATTTGCAAAGCTCCATCCCAACTGTCATCCTCGAGGGAGTGTGCAACACGACCGAAGGATCTAAGTCGGAAATCATAGTAACGCCACTTTCATCTCCCGCTTAGATTCTTCACTCCACTGCGTTCCGTTCAAGAATGACAGCGGGGAAGGGAGTGCCGCTTGTACCGATGCATTTTTGTAACGTTTCTACCCGCACCCCATCCCGACTGTCATCCTCGAGGGAGTGTGCAACACGACCGAAGGAAGCGACTCGCTGTCGCTCGCATGCATAAGTTCGACTTGCCAAATCGAAGATTTGGAGTCTCACTTAAGCGACTCACTGTCGCTCGCATGCATAAGTTCGACTTACCAAATCAAAGATTTGGAGTCTCACTTATCTCAGTCGGAGATCAAAACAACGTCACTCTCTGCTCACCCTTATCTCAGTCGGAGATCAAAACAACATAAAAAACAATTTTATATTTACAGAATAATAAAAAACATCTATATAAAAGGAGAAAAACCATGATCGACATTAAATTTTTGAAGGAAAACCCCGAAATCGTAAAACAAAACATAAGAAATAAGTTTCAGGACAGAAAGCTTCCGTTAGTTGACGAAGTAATAGAGCTTGACCGTCAGTCAAGAGCCGCTCAAACAGAAGCAAACAATGTCAGAGCAACAAGAAACAAACTCTCAAAGCAGATCGGTGCTCTTATGGGACAGGGCAAGCGTGAAGAAGCAGAAGCCGTAAAGGCACAGGTAACAGAAGCAACAGCAAATCTCAGTGCTCTTGAAGCAAAAGAGGCTGAACTTGCTGAAGAAATCAAAAAAAGAATGATGATCATACCTAACATTATTGATCCTTCCGTTCCGATAGGAAAGGATGACTCTGAGAATGTTGAGGTTCAAAAGTACGGTGAACCTGTTGTTCCCGACTTTGAAATACCTTATCATACTGATATCATGGAATCTCTCAACGGAATTGATCTTGATTCTGCACGCAAGGTTGCAGGAAACGGATTTTACTACCTTACAGGAGATATCGCACGTCTGCATTCTTCTATTCTTTCTTATGCACGTGATTTCATGATCGGCCGCGGATTTACTTACTGCATACCTCCTTTTATGATCAGAAGTGAGGTTGTTGACGGTGTTATGTCATTTGATGAAATGTCAAGCATGATGTATAAGATCGAAGGCGAGGATCTGTATCTTATCGGTACTTCCGAGCACTCAATGATAGGAAAATTCATCGACACCATAAATGAAGAGGAGTCACTCCCGTATACTCTTACCTCATATTCACCCTGCTTTAGAAAAGAAAAAGGTGCTCACGGAATAGAGGAAAGAGGTGTTTACCGTATTCACCAGTTTGAAAAGCAGGAAATGATCGTTATTTGTAAGCCCGAAGAATCACCTATGTGGTTTGACAAATTATGGCAGAATACCGTTGATCTTTTCAGAACTCTCGACATTCCTGTAAGAACCCTCGAGTGCTGCTCAGGAGACCTCGCAGATCTGAAAGTAAAGAGCGTTGATGTTGAGGCATGGTCTCCCAGACAAAAGAAGTATTTTGAGGTTGGATCATGCTCAAATCTCGGTGATGCACAGGCAAGAAGACTGCGTATCAGAGTAAACGGCAAGGACGGAAAATATTTTGCTCATACACTCAACAATACTGTAGTAGCTCCTCCCAGAATGCTTATTGCGTTCCTTGAAAATAATATGAACGAAGACGGATCTATCAATATACCTGAAGCACTCAGACCTTATATGGGCGGACAGGAGAAAATAGAAAAGTAATTACAGAATATTAGTGTTTTAGTTAGGTTTATACTGTTTTTGTTTTGCTAAAATACCGTTTTTATTATTTCAGTTGACATTTTATGTAATATTTCATTGAGGATGTTACTCCGGATGTAGCATCGCGACCGAAGGAAACAGTCGGAGATGGCAGTGACGTTACTTGGACTTTTGCAGAGCACCAACCCCACTGTCATTCTTGAGGGAGCATTGCGACCGAAGAATCCAAGTGGGAGAGCATATTAAGTATTAAATATA
>JAZNOK010000109.1:0-3995 GCA_045580775.1 Eubacteriales bacterium | reverse complement strand
CGGAAGTGTCGGTATATGTAGATACGGTTTTCGCTTTGCTCGGCTGCTATGAGATCATTATGGGAATTTTATCTATGAAAGGAGATATTATCGTGAAGAAAATAATATCGTTGATTCTTGTAGCTATGATGGCTATTCCTTTTGCGGCACTCGGTGCTGTAAGTGTTTCGGCGTTGGAAGTACCCGCTGAGCCTCAGTCAATACCGGTTACGGTTATGCCTGCTTGGTATATCTATTACGGCAGTACTGCTGAGAGCGGACTGAAGTCCAGCAATGAAAACAGCGGAATGTCAGCTGATCAGGCGTTTGCTACTTACGGCAAGCTTATGCCCAATCTTGAGTATACCGGCGGAACTGTTGTTATCCCCGGCAAAGGATATATCGGTGTAACCTATGCGTTCCCCAAGTGTGCAGGCCCTGTTACGATCACTGCATTTGATGAGAAGACCAATGTCAGATACCAGGGTACTCTTGAGGTAGCACCCGAGAACCAAGGCGAAGCATACGGAAACGGTACTCAGTACGGTATGTTCATGATCTTTTCAGACAAGGTGTGCAGCTTTAACGGTGAGTACATATTTGATAAGATAGACATTATCGAGAGAACCGAGACCGGAGATTTAGGAAAGCCCTTCAGCCATACCGGTACAAGTGTAATGAGTGTAAATGCTGATTCCAAGCTCGTCATCAAGGATACCTGCAAGATCCTTAAGATGAGTGACGCTCCTGAGGGTGTAACTCTCAACGTAGAGGCAGGCGGATATGCATATCTTCACACTGCCGGCTTTGGAAAGTACACAGGTGCAGGTATCATCGTAATGGATAAGGCAGTATATGACAGCGACCTGGTAGCGGACGCTCAGTTTGCAGAGTTTACAGGTGTTGTGGTTGACGAGAACGGCAACCTCCTCCGTGGATCAGAGCCGGCTCCTGCAGATACAGAAGCGGCTACAAATGCTCCTGAGACTACAAAGGACCCCGAGACCACCAAGGCTCCCGCATCTACAAAAGCTCCCGAGACCACAAAAGCACCTGCTGCCACAAAAGCTCCCGAGACCACAAAGGCTCCTGATACCGCCGCTCCTGCTGAGGACGGAAACGGTTCGATGATATGGATCATCGTGGGAGTAGCAGCTGCAGCAGTTGTTGCAGTAGTGGTTGTAGTAGTTATCAAAAAGAAAAAAGCTCAGTAAAAAGCTTCGATCCTAAATAAAAAAGTGTCCGTGAGGACACTTTTTTATTTAGGATTTTTCTTTTTTTGCCCACCTTTGAACCGTGATAATACTTGTCGGTATAGGCGGAGGATGGCTCTGGGCACTTGCCTGACTTTTTAGGGTCAGAAATTGAGCTTTGCTCCGCCGTTTTCAAGGTACTCTACTCCTTCATAGCTTGCAAAAATGCTGTCGAGATAATCAAAATAATCTGAATAAGACTTGAATGTAGGCTTGAAATTTGCCAGGACATCATTTGCCTTTTCTGCTCCGTTTGCCAGCATATTACGTAAAAATATGACCTGAGTTTTGACACTGTCCATACACGCAGAGTCAAAGTCGGATACTAAGTAGTCCTTGCCGTGGGCTGTTCCCGTGATACCTGAGCCGAAGGCGTGGAGTGCGGGCATGACAGAAGATATATCTCCCATGTCCGTGCATGTACCGTCCCATTCATTTACATTGTATCTGATGCACCCCTCGCTGTCTCCTACGGCTTCTTTCATCGCTTCAATAGCGTATTTTGTAAGCGTGGGATCATAATTTCCGGGAAGATATCCCGGGGTATCAGAGATAACTACCTGAGCTCCCATTGCTGCCGCACCGGCTGCACTTGCACGGTTTATCTTGCGGTTTACCTCAGTACATACAGCAACCGTAGATGCACGGACCTGGTTTTCTAATAGTGCATTGTCCGGGATAATATTTACTGCTTTTCCTGCATTTATTATGATCGGGTGAACTCTGACATGATCAAGTTCACGGAATGTTTCACGTATTGCGTTTATGGCATTGAGGCTGAGGTTGGCTGCATACATCGCATTTATTCCGTTGTCGGGAGATCCTCCCGCATGCGAGGCCTTACCTTTGAACTCTGCTTTCTTGATAATAGAGCCGTTACAGCCTTTGTACATGGTGAAACCTTTTACCCCGGCTCCTGTGTGTATCATGAACGCCATATCACAGCCATCCAGGTATCCTCTGCGTAAAAATTCCTGTTTGCCTCCGAAATAACTGATAATACCTTGCTTTTTCAGTTCATACCTATAGTCCAGCTCCACCAGTTCCTCTGCCGGAACAATACACAGACGTATTGATCCGCACAGACCTTCGAGTATGTCTTGTTCCTTGATTACTGCCGCAACACCGATCAGCGACGCTCCCTGAGCATGGTGACCGCATGCGTGAGCCGCACCTGTTTCGGGGTCGGCGTACGGATGCTCGGGACAGGGCAGTGCATCAAGCTCCGAAAACAGTACGATTTTCGGTCCCTGTATACCTGTGTCTATATCAATGTAAAAGCCGGGGATGTCTTCTGCCATAACAGGCTCGTAACCCAAAGCTCTGTATTGATCCTCAAGATATTTGCAGGCTTCCCACTCGCGGTATCCGCATGAGGGATGAGCAAGCAAAAAGTCAAACGCATCCTTTATCAGCTGACGGTGAGATTCTGTCAGGGCGGTTATTTTTTCTGCTTTCATGTTCATCGCTCCTTTGTTTTCATATCATATATGTTATCACTTTGATGCAAGCTTGTCAAGCGGGTAAGGACCCGCCGCCATCCTCCCGCCTACCGTCGCCGAAATATATCATATAGATACGGCGGGGGCGAAAAATAGCAATAATATACCGAACCGTCAAGCGGGTAAGGACCCACCGCCATCCTCCCGTCTGCCACCGCCGAAATGTTTTGAATACTGTATTTTTGATTTATCTCTCGGGGTAAAGCGGCCGGTCATAATCGCATTATGCTTTGTGTGGTATTTTAATGTACAAATGTGTGAAATCAAAAAGGCAGTGTAAAAAAAGAAGAAAAATAAAGTAAAAAAATATATAATAATTGTATTTACTTATTGGAAGTTTTGATGTATCATATATATATAATATCGACAATAATATTTGTCGGGAAAAGAGGATATTTATCATGAAAAAAAGACTTTTGGCAATGCTTTTGTGTGCGTTGATGATACTGCCTTTTGGCATTATGTCCGCTGTAAGCGTGAGTGCAGATACGATAAGCGTACCTGAAGAGCCTCAGGCTACAGGCACACAGAAGTACTATGTAGGCTGGAACGGTCTAGGCACCAAGGACGGATCTTCTCCTGAGAACTATGCACATACCGCAGGTTGGAACGAGGGCGGCAAATTCGCTGATCTTGTAAAAGAGGGCGGAACTGTAGTTATCGTAAAGAAGTGCTATGTAGACACCAAGTCCGCAGTATTTCCTAAGACGGCAAATCCCATAGTGTTCACAGGTGTGGACGGAGACAAGAACTATCTTGGTACTGTTGACAACGATGACAAGTCAGGTCAGGGTACTCAGACAGGAATGTTCATGATCCTTGCAGGTCATACCTGTACTTTTATGGGAGATGTAATATTTGATAATACATACCTCCTTGACAGAACTAACAAACCCAATGCAGCTAAGACCACTACATATTCCGTAGCTCCCGGTGCTAAAATGGTAGTAAAGGACAACTGCGTTATCACCAGAAGTACAAATGCTAAGGAAGATTCCGTGCAGGATCCTAAGCTCAACGTTGAAGAAGGCGGCTTTGCATTTGTTCACGTTGCAGGCTTCTCTGAGTACACCGGTAAGGGTACAATTATTCTTGACAGTAAGATAGCAGCTAATGTAAATGCAGAATCTTATGCAAACTTCGAGGGTGTTATAGCTGATGAGACCGGAAAGGTAATATTCGATGCAAAGAATGCTGCCCCCGAGACTACCGTAGCACCTGAGACTAATGCAGCTCCCGAGACTACCGCAGCTCCCGAGAC
>JAZNOK010000108.1:0-14136 GCA_045580775.1 Eubacteriales bacterium | reverse complement strand
AGTACATAGTATCCATCCGCAACAGAGTTTTCAAAATGAACAAGATTTGATGATATGCTTTTACTTTCTATTACTTTAAAGAATTCTTCTTTTGTCATAGAGATCCTCTCGGTGCTATCCACTCTTTTTGTATCAAGATATCAATAATTTCGTCTGTTCTTGCTAGCGTGATTACAAAAATTCTCTCGTCATTAGTGAAAATACTTAGTTGTGTAGGTGTGTATCGAAAATGATCGATTTTTGCAGCAAGATTTCATCCTTTGTATAAGGTTTGTCCTCTAAACAAACGCAGACAATTCCATCTTCGCAGAAATAGATATTTCCGTTTTTGACATCACTACCGCCTAAATAGAAATTGCCGTTGACCTTAAAAAAGGCGGGTGATAAAATCTCTTTTTCAAATTTCTCATACCGCTTGTTGACGACCTTTTCGTAAACGAGCAAAAAGAGGAACAGTACAAGGTAAAAAAGTAAACCACTAATAATTGCAAATAAAAATGCATCAGGTTCTTCAATGTATTTGTAATACGAAATAAGTTACCAAGCCAAAAAAGAAGCCTGTAATGGCAGATAAAAATACTTTTGCTTTCATTTTTCGCACCTTACTTTATTTCATTATACCACACCGCTGATTTAATGTAAATACTTATTGCAATTTACTGTGTCCTATATTGACAGCAGCAGAGGGGTTCATCCTCGGCGTTGGTGCGAAGATGTTTATTATTGCAGGACCTGTTATAGTGTACGGCGTGAGTGCCGGGGTGATTTACGGGGTTATTTATTGGATAACGACATTGTTTTAATGAAAAAAGGCTTGACCAAACCGGCCAAGCCTTTTCACTATGCATTATTGATTAAGACGCAATACTCTATGCCAAATATGCCGTTATATTCTGCTACTTGTACGGTATCACCTTGTTTAATTCCTGCATCATCCTCAACAATCGGTTTCAGATTATTAAAATCAAAATGTTCCGCACATTTTTCTTCTCCCATTGGATCTAAAAAATATACTGTTATACTACCTCCACGATTGTAGATGGCTTCTGTTACGGCTGTATCGTATGTGTTGATGAGGGTACCGTTTAAACAATTGATGCTATAGTACAGATAGGCAGACAAGGCAACCGCAACGATTGAAACAATAACCGTTTTACCTATTTTCTTGACTATACTTTTTTCAATATGTTTTTTCTCAAATATTGCCAATACGGAAAAGGAAATCACGAAAACTGTGAAAAAAAGTAATACCGGTGGTCGTCCACCGACAATAAAGCCGTATAGCAAAATGATGATAATGGTGACAATCAATATGATGCCGTATTTCAAAAAGCCACGCATAAATACACCTCCAAGGGCCTATCCTTTCATTCATTATACCACACTGCTGTTTCAATGTAAATGTTTTTCAAACTAATGGGTCCTAACTTGACAGCGGCAGAGGGCTTTGTCCTCGGCGTTGGCCGGAAGGAGGTTATTATTGCAGGTAATGTCATTGCTGATAACCGCTGTATGAGTCAAAAAAGCTTAGGGCGGTATTCATTAAATCTATATTTCATTTATTAAATGCCATATCCAAAGTTGACACAAGGTAAAAATTGATGTAGAATATACAAAGACAGAAAAAACAGCAATAACCATCAAAACCATTGAAAAAAACAGGTACTTAAATGGCAGTAAGCGGTAAATTTATAAAAAAGCAAATGTCGGCAATACGTCCTCTTTTGATGGGGGCGTCCCTTGATGTGGCGAGGCGTGCTCAGGACAAGCTGGGGGAGCTTTTGCGTTATACCAGGCGACGCGAGATAACGCTATCTTTTAAGAATTTTTCTAATTTCAAGGCGGCGTGGGTCATACCGAATGACCAGACTCGCGACGGAGCAATACTGTATCTTCACGGAGGCGGATATACATGCGGCAGTCTCGAGTATTCGCTTGGATTTGGCTCTGTGCTCGCGGCAGAAACGGGCATGAAGGTGTTTTGCATAGCGTACAGATTGGCTCCTGAGCATCCGTATCCGGCGGCTTTGGAGGATGCACTGGAAGCATACAATTATATGCTATCCGAGGGGATACGCCATGACAGAATAGTGCTGTCGGGCGATTCTGCCGGCGGGGGGATGATATATTCACTGTGCATGATGCTAAAGGCTAAGGGTCTGCCCTGTCCATGCGGTCTGATCGGTATATCTCCCTGGACCGACCTTACGGCGAGCTCCCCATCATATACCGAAAACAAAAAGAATGATCCCTCTATGACGAAGGAGAAGCTTTCCTATTTTGCCGATTGCTATACAAAAGACCGTCTGGATCCTCTCGTATCGGTACTGTTTGGGGATCTGGAGGGAATGCCTCCGTCCCTAATATTTGTCGGAGGAGACGAGATAATGCTCGGAGACTCCGTGCGAATGCACGAAAAGCTCCTCAGGGCGGGTTGTGAGAGCGAGCTTGTGGTGCGAGAGGGAATGTGGCACGGATATGTGCTGTTCTGCCTAAAGGAAAACAGATCTGATTTCAGTACGATAGATGCATTTTTGCACAGGATTCTTCCCCATGAGAGAAAACTTCGGTGGATGCGTCTTGACAACGCGGCAAAGATTTACCCCGCCGCTCGAAGACGTAACTGGTCAAATGTCTTCAGACTCTCTGCCACCCTCTGCGAGGAGATAGATAAGAAGGTCATGCAGTCGGCACTCGATGTGACGGCGAGGCGTTTCCCGTCAATAGCCGTAAGGATGCGGCGAGGGGTATTTTGGTATTACCTGGAGGAGCTGCCCTCAGCCCCCGAGATCGCAGATGAGAAGTGCTATCCTATTGCACGTATGAACGACAAAGAGCTCAAGAGTGCAGCTTTGCGTGTCATAGTGTACAAGGACCGTGTGGCATGTGAGTATTTTCATGCTTTGACAGATGGTACGGGAGGCATGATCTTTTTAAAGACGCTTGTTGCGGAATATATCAGACAGAAATACGGAAGAGACGTTGCGTGTGAGTGCGGAGTTTTGGACAGACTTGAGCAGCCCGCCGCCGAGGAGCTGGAGGACAGCTTTCTCAAACACACATCCGCTGTATCAAAGAGCCGTGCGGAGTCTACCGCGTACAAGCTTCCCGGTACTCCTATCCGCGGAGACTACAGGTACAATCTGACTATGATGACAGACGCCGGCGAAGCTCTCGCAAAGGCAAAGGAAAAAGGTGTTACCCTCACGGCGTATATTTGTGCCGCTATGATGAAGGCGATCTGCAATATTCAAAAAGAGCATGTGGAGAATCCCAGAAGATACAAAGCTGTCAAGGTCCTCATCCCTGTCAATCTGCGGCCGTTTTTCGGATCGAGATCTGTGCGGAATTTTGCTTTGTACGTGACTCCGGAGATAAATCAGCGTATGGGCGAGTGGAGCTTTGACGAGATAGTGGAGAGCGTCCACCATCAGATGAAGCTTTCGATAACAGAAAAGGAAATGCTCTCGAGGATCACACCGAATGTCAACAGCGAGCGGTCACTGCTGATAAAAGTATTGCCGCTGTTTTTGAAAAATATAGCTATGAAGGCAGTGTACAATGCCGTAGGGGAAAAGAAGTCGTGTTTATCTCTGTCCAATCTCGGAAACGTCCGTCTTCCTGCCGGAATGGAGGAGTATGTCAGACGAATGGATTTTGTTCTCGGTGCTCAGGCAACGACAATGTACAACTGCGGTATGCTCTCGTACAACGGTACGTTGTATATCAATTTTTTACGCAGATGCTCAGAGCCTCTGCTCGAGAGGGCGTTTTTTGAGGTGCTGAAGGAGCAAGGTCTTCATATACTCATCGAGTCGAATACAGCCGCTCTCGAGGCTGAAATAGAAAACGGTTAAGAAAGGTTAAGTTATGTACTGTATAAAATGCGGCGTTGAGCTGGCTGACAGCGAAAAGTGCTGTCCGCTGTGCGGCACGTCGGTATATCACCCCGATATATTTATCAAGCACACCCAGCCCCCATATCCTGATGTGCATGACAAGAAAAAGCACCTCTCAAAAAAGGGAATAATTTTTATATTCAGCTTGATGTTTGTTATTGCTGTGTTTGTGATGATGTTGGTTGACCTCAGAATAAGCTCGGCAGTTACGTGGTCGGGTATCGCATCGCTTGGTGTTGCATGGGGATATGCGGCACTTGTGCTTCCGCTCTGGTTTAAAAGGCCAAACCCCGTTGTGTTTGTTGTGCTTGATGTGGTGTTGGCGGCGGGGTATCTGCTCTATATTGATGTATATTTTGACGGAGGATGGTTTTTGTCTTTTGCTTTTCCAGTGTGCGGAATAATCCTTGTGATAAGTACCGCGGCAACTGTCCTGTTCAAATACTTGCATAGGGGCAGACTGTATATATGGGGTGGACTTATGTTTGCACTCGGAGGGGCATGTATGCTCATTGAGCTGTTTATCAATATCACATTCAATGTGCATAGCTTCTTTTTGTGGTCGTTATATCCCGCCGGAGCTTTGGTTCTCATAGGAATTTGTTTTATAGTATTGGCAGTATGCAAGCCGCTGCGTGAATATTTGGCGAAGCGTTTCTTTATCTGATACATCACTGATGAAAAAAGAGGAATAATAAAATGAAAAAGCATCTTTTACCTGTCGGCAGGTATTACAAGGCAAATCTACATTGCCATTCTACATTTTCAGACGGAAAGCTTACCCCCGCCGAGTTAAAGCAAATGTATATGGAAAAAGGGTATTCGATTCTTGCTATCACAGACCATTGTTTGCTGATCGAGCATAACAGCGAGCTTTCGGATGAGAATTTTGTAGCACTCAACGGCACTGAGCTTGATGTGCCTGAACCCGGCATAGACCGAATCTACCGCAAGACATGCCACATTTGTTTTATTGCTCTTGATCCTGAGAATACAGTCACGCCTTTTTATCACAGTGAAAAGTACGTTTTCGGGAATATGGTAAATCACCGTGACAAGGTCGTGCGTGACGGCGTAGACGAGGAGTATGAGCGTGACCACACAGGAGAATGTATCAGCTACATGATGAGCCGCGGCAGAGAGCGTGGATATTTTGTTACCTACAACCACCCGACATGGTCTCTTGAGAACTATAGCGATTATATCAATTATCACGGAATGCATGCCATGGAGATGTATAACTACCTCTCTACCATAGCAGGTCCTGAGGATATAAACGGCAGAGTGTATGATGATATTCTCCGCAGCGGAAACCGCATATACTGCATAGGTGCAGATGACAACCACAATGGCAGACCACGCGATCACCGCAGATTTGACTCTTTCGGTGCATGGACTATGATATGCCCCGAGAGGCTGGAATACACCTCAGTTACAGACGCCTTGCTCAAAGGGCACTTTTACGCTTCGATGGGACCGGAGATCAAGGAGCTGTATGTGGAAGACGGCAGAGTACATATCAGGACCTCTGCTGCAGAGAGTATTATCATGATGACAAACACCCGACGCTGGGGCTCTGTCCACAGAGAAAAGGGAAAGACCCTTACAAAAGCATCATTCCCGCTTCATGAGGACAGTGCATATATCAGATTTACGGTAATAGACAAATACGGAAAAAAAGCCGACACCAATGCATTTTTTATGGATGATATTCTCGGAAACGGTACGGAACAGTAAAAAAGGGCTGTATAGTTAGTATTGATTTTGAACTTGGCGTTTTAGTCGAGCCTGAAAGGAGAGTGACAGTATGCTGAAATTTATCTGCTATCCCAAATGCACTACTTGTCAGAAAGCACAGAAGTGGCTGGATGATAACGGCATTGAATATGAGCTTCGGGATATAAAGACCGACAAACCTACCGCGGGTGAGCTTGAAGGGTGGCATGAGAGAAGCGGACTTCCGCTCAGAAGATTTTTTAACACAAGCGGTCTTGTGTACAGATCACTTGATCTGAAAAACAAACTGCCTGATATGACTGAGTGTGAGATGCTGGATCTTCTCGCTTCTGACGGAATGCTTGTGAAAAGGCCTCTTCTCGTAGGGGATGAGTTTGTGCTGGCAGGCTTTAAGGAGTCAGAGTGAAAAACTTGCATAATAGGATGATCTGCCGTACACTAAAAAAACGCTCCCTCTTTTTCGGTGATAAGCTTCACACCGAAAAAGAGGGAGCATTTTTGTGACCAAAGAATAACAGCGGATGATCACGAGCAGCACACAGAGTGACGATAGACGGTCTGTGTCATATAGAAAACTGCTTTTTGTCGGATTTATAAAAAAAGAGGCAGAATGTTACGCATAGAATCTTTCTTTTGGGGGAGTATAAGAGAGAAAGGCGGTGTTCGGTATGGGAATAATAACTTTCACAAAGAATATCGGTATTCTTGCTTCAGCTACAGCTGCCGGAAGAATGGAATGCGAGGGGGCACTCGGTCAGATATTTGACTGCATTGACAAGACAGACCGTTTCGGAGCGGATACATGGGAAAAGGCAGAAAGCGAGATGCAGAGGGCGGCTCTTGCAGCGGCAATAGCAAAGACTCCGTATACACGAGATGAGATAGATGCACTTTATGCAGGGGACCTGCTAAATCAGTGTGTCGGATCATGCTTCGGTCTTGTGAGCTTCGGTATTCCTTTTTTTGGTATATACGGTGCTTGCTCTACTTTGGGAGAAGGGATGATGCTTGCATCTATCATGCTTGAGAGCGAATGTGCAAAGGTATGTGCCTGCTCCTGCTCCTCGCATAACTGCTCAGCTGAGAGGCAGTTCCGTTTTCCTCTGGAGTACGGCGGACAGAGACCCCCTACGGCTCAGTGGACGGTTACAGGGGCGGCAGCATATATACTAACTACCCAATCCTGCACCGTGGCACGCGTGACAGCTGCTTTGCCGGGGATCGCATTTGACGGTGGAATTGCCGATGCAAACAACATGGGAGCGGCTATGGCACCTGCGGCGGCAGATACCCTGATCAGGTATTTTTCAGAGAGCGGACAAACTCCGGCGGATTTCGATTTGATACTCACGGGGGATCTTGGCTTTGAGGGGAGTGACATACTATGCACTCTTATGAAAAGACGCGGCATTGATATTCGCAGCGTGCATGACGACTGCGGTATGATGATATATGACACGGAGCGTCAGGATGTACACTCGGGAGGTTCGGGCTGCGGATGCTCGGGAATAGTGTTCGGATCGCATGTTTTGCCGAAGCTTGAACGCGGGGAGCTTGGCAGAATACTGCTGCTGCCTACAGGTGCATTGATGAATCCCGCGAGTATTCAGCAGGGGCAGTCTATACTTGGCATAGCTCACCTTCTGAGAATAGAATCAAATAAAACATGCAGGAGATGAAAACATGGAGTATTTTGCTGATTTGATACGTGCTTTTGCTGTCGGGGGATTGTTTTGTGTGATAGCACAGATACTCATAGACAAGACCTCCCTCACTCCCGCAAGGATACTTGTCATATATGTTGTAGCAGGCGTCGTACTCGGTGCTGTTGGGGTATATGAGCCTCTTGTCGAATTTGCGGGCAGAGGAGCAACGGTACCTTTGGCAGGTTTTGGCTATCTGATAAGCGAGGGTGTGCGTGAGGCAGTAGATGCAAGAGGAGCTGTAGGTATATTTACAGGGGCACTTACCGCCTCGGCAGGCGGTGTCACGGCGTCTGTGGTGTTTGCCCTATTGGCGTCTGTGATATTCAGGTCGAAGCCAAAGAGATAGCAAAAACAGGGCTGTGCCAAATGCGGTTGCTTTGCATTTGACACAGCCTGTTTTTTTATTTGAATGTTGTCAGTTATTCCAACCTGCTACCTTTTGGATCAATGCGATAATGTCGCGGTTGTTGATAGCACCGTCTTCTGTAATATCGGCACAGATATCCGAGCAGTCGCTTTCATATCCTGCGATCAGTCGAACGATGATCGTTATATCGCTGTTGCTCAGTGCACTGTCTCCGTCAAGATCCCCTAAGAAGCTGATCATTTCAATTTCTTCATCGAGGCAGTTTGAGCATGTTTTGGAACGGAAGCCCTGAGATACTTTCGTAGGAGAAGCGAGCAGATCCCATTCGCTGTAGGCGTGACCTATAGCGGAGATAGTTTCTGTCTCTTCGTATGAACAGACCGCACATGTGTGGTGGGCTATCCTGTCGGTAGTGCAGGACAGCTCTGATATAACCGTCCATTCTCCCCACGAGTGAGCGGGGTTGGTTACTCTGTTTTCTGTTTCTGCACAGGATGTACAGGTTCTTCTCTCCAGTCCGCTGGTATTGCATGTGTGGGCTATTATGGTCATCCATTCTCCCCAGGCATGACCGTTGGTTTTAGTCGTCGTTTCTTCGTGTTCACCGCACGCGGTACATTCTCTGGTCTTGATATCGTCGGTAGTACAGGAGAGCTCGCTTGTGATTTTCCATTCGCTCCAGCAATGCCCTGTTGCTTCGGTTATCACGGTTTCGGGTTCTCCGCAGATATCACAGACTCTCGTTTGGGTCCCGTCCAGTGTACAGCTTCCCTCTGCTGTGATCCTCCATTTGTCCCACTCGTGTGCATGTTTGCGGGCATTTGTCAGTGCGTTTGTACCGCCATAGTACTTTATGGCATTCCACTCCTCGTCAGTACCGCTGTAGACGACGTATTTCAGTATACCGTACGGGAATGCACTCTCTTCTATGGATGAGATACCTACGGAAATATAAGCACGCAGAAGCTTAGTACAGTTATAGAATGCATATTTTTCGATAGTTTTTAGGCTTGAGGGTATAGTGAGGGTCACTATACTTGAGTTGTAGAATGCGTATTGCCCTATCTTTTCCACTCCGTCGGGAATGACGAGCTCTGTTACCAAGCTGCCGTTGAGATACAGGTCTCTTGCAAGGTGCAGCGGATTTGACTCGTAGCCTGTAAATTTGGCACCGCACCATATACTAAGGTCGGTTATGCTTACCTTTCTCAGAGCATCGCATCCGGTAAATGCATACTGACCGAATTCCTTGACCGTGTCAGGGATGAAGGTGCTTATAATGCTTTTGCAGTTATAAAAAGCATATTGACCTATTTTTTTCACGCTTTCAGGAATTATCAGGTCTGTGACTAATGATCCGTTTAGATACAGATCTTTTGCATAATAAAGCGGATTTGAACTCTCAAAGTAGAAATATATATTACACCATGCCGCAACATCGCTAATATATACCTTTTTGAGGTTTGTGCAACCATCAAAGACATTGCCGCCGATGTAGTTTACACTCGGAGGGATGCTGACGCTTTCAATATTTGTGCAATTTGAAAAACCGCTTTCAATTCTTTCAACGCCATCGGGTATGACAAGATCTTTTATCAGTATATTGTTCAAATAAAGATTATGGGCATAGTATATCGGAGAGCTTTCGCCATAATAGTAGTAAATTTTGCACCAAGCGGCGACATCTTCAATGTTTACTTTGGATAGGTTGGTGCAATCATAAAACGCGTTATCACCGATGGCAGATACATCGTCCGGGACGCTGACGCTCACAATGCTTTTGCAGTTGTAGAAAGCATACTGACCGATCCGCTCGATTCCGTCCGGAATTACAATGTCGGTGAGAAGTGTGCCGTTCAGATACAGATTTTTGGCATAAGTGAGGGGGTTTGCTTCGATGTCGGGAAAATTGATACCGCACCAAGCACCAACGTCGGTGATATGTACCCTTGTGAGGTGTGTGCAGTTCAGAAAAGCATCAGTACCGATAGTTTGCATGCCGGATGGAATATTGACCCATGTGAGGGCAGAGCAATTATAGAATGCCAATTGACCGATACTCGTTACGCTTTCCGAAATGACGATATCGGTCAGAGCGGTACAATTACAGAAAGCCTCCCGCTTGATCGCCTTTACTCCAAAGGGAATGTTGACTGAGCTCAGGCTATTGCACCCGGAAAAAGTATGATCCCCTATGACGGTAAGACTTGCGGGGAGAGTGACATCCGTGAGACTACTACATCCTGAGAAAGTATATGATGCCAGTTCACTCACTCCTGCAGGTATTATTACGCTCATGAGGCTCGAGCAGCCTGAGAATGCACTTGAGCCGATCACTTGTACGCTTGCAGGAATACTGATGCTCTTGAGATTTGAGCAGCCCGAGAAAGCAGCACTGTCGATGCACTTGACTCCTTCTTCTATATTGACAGATGTCAATGCTGTGCATCCACTAAATGCATAATCTCCGATGTATTGCACGCTCGATGGAATTGAAACAGACAAAAGAGCCGTACACTCAGTGAAAGTGTAATGATCAATGCTTGTAATTCCGCTCTGTATTGTGACTTCACAGAGAGCAGTGCATTTTTCAAAGGCTCTCTCACCGAGGCTGACCGTACTGCGAGGGATGGTGATGCGTGTTATGCTGATGCAATTTGAAAAAGCGTTGCAGCCTATGTTGGTTATTCCCTCAGACAGTGTGACCGAGCTCATGCCGGTGCAGTTCTCAAAGGCACAATTGCCTATGACCGTGACACTCGAGGGGATACTGACAAGAGACAGAGCACTACACGAACCGAACGCACCTTCTCCGATGCTACACAAGCCCGCGGGGAAATTTACCGAGCAGAGATTTGAGCAATTTGCAAAAGCGTAGCTTCCGATGCTAAGCACGCCGCCAGGTATGCTGACAGAGCTGATACTATGGCAGTTGCGGAAAGCATGATTACCAATGTTTGTGACGCTGTCGGGAATGACAAGCTCTGTGACTTTGGAGTTGTTTAGGTACAATTCATTTGCGTAGTACAGAGGGTTTGATGACGAGCTTTCAAAATGGATGCCGCACCATGCCTTTATATCGGTAACATTCACTTTGTCCAGTTGGTAGCAGCTGTCAAATGCACCGCTCGATATGTAATTGATGCTTGAGGGAAGGGTAATGTTCGTGAGGCTGGCACATTCACGGAATGCAGATGAACCGATCTTCTCCACTCCTTCGGATATAGTGAGACTGCTGAGCCTTATGCAGCTTCGGAATGCGTATTCTTCGATATATGTGACACCCGCGGGAACAGAGACGGACGTGAGGTTTTCGCAATTTTGGAATGAACCGTAGCCGAGGGTCTTCAGACCCGACGGAAGATTTATGCTCACGAGATTTGTACATTTCTCAAAAGCGTACTGACCGATGTAGGTTATTCCGTCCGGCAGTACCACGCTTGTGATGTTTGTGTTGCTTCTGAACGCACTGCTTCCAATGCTTGTTACCGGAAATCCCCCTATCTTGTCGGGGATCACTAACTCAGTAACGGTAGAGGCACATCCCGTGACGGTGACTCCTGTGTTTGTCAGGGAATAGTTGATGCCCTCGTAAGTATCTGCTGCTGCCGAGAGGGAAAATGTACCTGTCAGCAGAACAAAAAAAACTGCACAGAGCAACAGTACAGGCTTCTTTTTCATGTTTGCACACTCCTTTTGTCGATGATATTCGGTAGTATTGATTCGTGTCTATTATAGCATGCGTTATACGCTAATGCAAGTAAGAAAATATTTTATATACAGTTGTCGTTTTTGTAGTTGCAGTATATGCTCACAGGCTGCCGAGCATTTTTACCAGATCCTCAAATGTACCGTGATCTCCTGTCCAAGGGTGCTTCTCTGAGCGTAGTGCACAGTCGTCGATAAGGTAGCACTGCATCCCGATGCCCGCTGCCGGGTACATATCCTCACCCTCGTCATTGCCGATCATCAGACATTCTTTTGGCAGGACTCCCAGTCTGTTGCATATCGACAGATAATAGTTCGGATTCGGCTTTGCGTATATATCAGATTCATACGTGGTAACAAAGTCAAAATCTCCGGGTTCCAGCCCTGCAAAGCGGATGCGTGTATGCTGAGCCGTCTCGGGGAACAGGGGATTTGTAGCGAGCACGACATGCCTTCCTTCTTTTCGTGCAAGAGATACTGCTTCTTTTGCAAGAGAGGTAGGCTGAGTGAGCTCGATCAGCTTTTGATAGTCGGTTTTGTAGTAGTTTTCAGCGAGCGTGCGGAATTTGTCGGTGTCCGCAGGGCATACGGCGGAGAAATAATCAAAGAAAGCCTGCTCGTTGCTTTTAGTACCATCGTTTTTTATCATTGCGTAAGTGCCGTTCCACACGGCACCTTCCAGCTCCTTCGGATCATATCCGAGAGGGGTAAGTGCTCTTATCAGTCCTTTGAAGTATTCTTTGATGAAACAATTCTGGTCCAGAGGCAGAAGAGTACCGTCCAGATCAAACAGTATTGCTTTTATGCTCATTTTTTTATGCTCCTTTTTATGAAGAAATCGGAGGCCTCCCCTTTTTCAAAAAGAGGACTCCTCCGTGTCATATTGAATATTTTGAGATCGAATGTGTACCTGCCGGATCATTCCAGAGAAATGATGTAGCTGTATACATCCTGATCGCCGTCTATCTCAACTACGTCGGCTGACGGAGCATGGTTCTTGATCTTTTCGAGTATAGCCGCGGCACTCTTGGAGTCCGAGTCCTTACCTGTGTACAGAGTGATGTAGGATGCATCCGAGATCTGCGGTGCAAAATGGTCTATCAGCGAAACGCTAGTGTCCTTGGCTACTACTACTTCTCCGTTGAGAAGTCCGAGCATCTGTCCCTTTTTGATTCCGAGATCATTGATATCAGAATCGTGGACGGCATAGGTGATGGACACGGTGGTTACGGTGTCGATCGACTCTGTCATGGCGGCGGTGTTTTCATCTACGTCGGCATCCTCAGAAAAATTGAGCATGCATGTTACTCCCTGAGGGAATGAGCGTGTAGGGATAACGATAACATTCTTGTCATCTATATTCTTTGCCGCTTGCTGAGCTGCGAGCTTGACATTTGAGTTGTTAGGAAAGACATAAACATTCTCGGCATCTATCTTTTTGATGGAATTGACTATGCTCTCAATAGAGGGGTTCATGGTCTGGCCGCCTGTGACTATTTCGTTGACACCGAGATTTTTGAATGTGTCGCAGATGCCGTTGCCGTTTGCCACAGCAAGAAAACCGTATTTTGCGGCAGGGGCTGCCTTGGCGGTTGCTGCGGCAACAAGCGTGGTATGCTGCTTTTTCATGTTTTCGATCTTTGTTGTGACGAGTGCTCCGCACATCAGTGCGTGAGTGAGTACGTCTCCCGGAGTATTTGTGTGTACGTGCACCTTTATGATGCTCTCGTCTTCTGCAAAAACAACAGAATCGCCGATTTCCGGCAGATATGCCTTCAGAGATGCGGACATCTGCTCGTCGCACTCTTCGCTTTTTTCAACTATGAACTCTGTACAGTACGCATACTTGATAGAGTCGGTGTCTATCTGCTCAAACAGAGCTGCACCGAGCTCCTGTGCATTGTCGGATGCCGAGCCGCTGTACTCGACTGCACGGCCGTCCAGAGCTTCGTTCATTCCTTTCAATATGCAGACAAATCCCGATCCTCCCGCATCAACAACGTTCGCACTGCGGAGAGCGGGGAGCATATCACGTGTTTCTTTGAGAGTTTCGGAGGCTACAGACAGCATGTATACGAGCAGTCCCGCAGGATCGTCCTTGTATTCGTTTTCTGCCTTTATTTTGCCTTGCTCTGCACATACACGCATGACTGTGAGTATAGTGCCTTCGGTCGGGTTCATTACAGCTCCGTATGCAGATTCCACGCCGCTTGAGAAAGCACGTGCGACCTCAGCGGAGCTTGCACGGTCTATCCCTTCAAAGCCACGTGCCAATCCTTTGAAAAACAGCGAAAGGATAACACCCGAGTTTCCTCTTGCTGCCATGAGCATCGTTTTTGCTATTGAAGCCGCCGCCGCTCCTATGGAGGAGTCGAGTGAACGTACACTGTCACGTACAGCTCCTATGGTCATTGACATATTTGAGCCGGTATCTCCGTCCGGAACCGGAAAGACGTTGAGTGCATTTATTCTTTCTTTTTCAGCCTCGAGCAGATTTGCTCCCGAGACGATCATACTTGCATAGAGCTTGCCGTCTATAGTGTTTATCATAGTGCAATGTTACCTTTCAATTATCTTTCGCTGCCGATGTAGAAGAGGGCCAAAGTGCCGGGACCCGAATGTGCACCGATAACGGGACCGACATAGCCTATCACAGAGTCGATGCCGTATTCTTCCTTGACAAGGGAAGCGAGATACTTCGCATCCTCGATGCAGTCGC
>JAZNOK010000107.1:0-2498 GCA_045580775.1 Eubacteriales bacterium | reverse complement strand
AGGTGAGTAGGATGCCGTACCTGCTCTTCCCGAGCAGAAAAGCATAGGAGAGTCAAGCTGCTCGTCTGTTGCATCGAGATCCATAAGAAGCTCGAGCACCTCGTCTATTACCTCATGTATTCTCGCATCAGGTTTGTCTATCTTGTTGACAACGACAATAACTCTGTGATTGAGCTCAAGTGCCCTCTGGAGAACAAAACGTGTCTGCGGCATAGGTCCCTCAGCTGCATCAACCAAAAGAATAACGCCGTTTACCATCTTGAGTACTCGCTCGACCTCTCCGCCGAAGTCAGCATGTCCGGGAGTATCTACAATATTGAACTTTGCATCCTTGTAGTATACTGCCGTGTTCTTGGCGAGAATAGTAATGCCTCGTTCTTTTTCAATGTCGTTAGAGTCCATTACTCGGTCTTCCGTTACCTGATTTTCACGGTAGATACCTCCCTGTTTGAGCATTTCGTCAACAAGGGTCGTCTTTCCGTGGTCAACGTGTGCTATGATAGCTACGTTTCTTAGATCCGTCCTTTTCAAAGCTTCTTCTCTCCTGTAGTATATATAGAATTTATTATTACTCAAAAAAACAACAATATATTATATCACCTTGTCATTTATAATACAATAGCAAAATCAAAACTCGGCGATTTTTTTGTTTTTTTCTGTTTTTGGGCAACGGTAATTCCATTTATGAAAAGCAAAAAAACGCACCGAAACAATGATGATTATCATTTGCAACCGCCTTCATACGGGCTTTTTTCCACAATAGGCAACAGAGCTTTTCTGGAATTATTCACTTGTTCAGCCACAAAAAGAGACTTTTTGTACCGTTAGATACCATATCCCCCGCCCAACATTAGATTATTGTCCAACTATTGAACTTTACTATTGACATTTATCTTACAAAGTTGTATAATCTATTTTGTAAAACAGCAGACAGAACTGCAACAGCTCTGTCATCGGAGGATACAATGATAGTTAAACTGCTTTCAGAGCCAAATGTCGTGTATGAAGCCGCAATGCTTCTTTACGATGCCGCAAACAACATCTCCTACAGAGAAAAAAAGGACGAATTTGAAAGGAGCTCGGTAGAAGGCTCAGACGAGCTGATGACAGGTCTCGATACCTTCGCAAAATTTTCCGAGTTGATCTCAGACAAAAGTGACGTATCTCCTGACACCGTCTCTCATCTTTTTACTCACCGCCCGGAGATCGACTCCTGTCTTGCATTCTACATATTGCATGATATTTTTGCCTCGCCTGAACCGAACTTCATCTCGGATCTGGAAAAGATAAACAAAATGAGCAAAGCAACTTTCTTTGCCAATATCTACTATCTGTTGCTGGGGAAATTCCCGGAACTCGCAACAAAAGTATCCATCACCAGCTACTCTGACATTATCAAATTCATATCTGTCCTGCCGGTGTCCGGTGAACTGAAGTGGGAGCTTACTTCATTCTATAATGACTTTGACACGATCAAGGGACAGCTTGCCGTAATTATCGGAAAGATAGGAAAGTTGTTTTATGATGGGTATGAGCTTGTCTCGCACTACACAGACTGGTTTTTAGCGAACTACAGAATGTCCAGTGCTTCCGATCCTGAAAAGTATCTACGTGAAAACTACAAAGTCCTGGACGCAAAAGATCCCGACGTTCTGTATGTTATACCAACAGCCGCAGCTGCTGACAGAATCAGCTACAAAATGAACTATACCGAGGAGCAGGTAACAGATTTTCTGTACATCGGTGTGCTGCATTCAGCTGTGGTAGATGCATGCGAGTCTCCTTTTGACGATTCCAGACTCACAAAGACGCTCAAGGTCATGGGAGACAAGAGCAAATTTGAGATAATGCGTCTGGTGTCCAAAGAGCCTAAGTTCGGACTTGAGCTTGCTCAGGCACTTGAGATCAGCACAGCTACAATATCTCACCACATGTCACAGCTGGAAGAAATGGAACTGATACGCACCGAGCGTGATTCCAACAGAGTGTATTATTCTCTAAACCGAGAGACTGTCGAATATGTGGTCAAAAACCTAAACAAGCTTTTCCTCGAGGATTGATCTCTCATCATATTATCAAATAATAAACGGCCGTCCGCCGCCTGTCAAATACAAGCGATGGACGGTCGTAATTTTTTTAGTAAAAGGTATTGACAAATCAAAAATAATATGTATAATGATAATAGGAATTATTCCTATCCCTAGCTTGGAGATTAAACAATGTCAAAACAACAAGAATTGGTATTACGGATAGTTGAGCATTGTGACGGACACATTTCGGCAGAAGAGGTCTTTGACCGGGCGAGGGAGTATATGCCGAGCATATCATTCGGGACGGTTTACAGAAATCTCGGCAGATTATGTGACGATGGGCTCATACGCGAGGTTCCTGTGACAAAAGGTGCCGCCCGATATGAGTGTATGCAGACAGCACACGGACACCTTGTATGCATCAAGTGCCAAAAAATCGTAGACTTCCCTATTGCAGACATTGATGAG
>JAZNOK010000106.1:0-21829 GCA_045580775.1 Eubacteriales bacterium | reverse complement strand
GCAAGGTCCACACATCAATAAGACGCACCCCGCAGTATTCACTCTTTCTCTCTGTGTCATATTCGGCACCGCTGACATGATGTCCGCGTCTGTTGTAGCAGCACACAGCTTCCCCAAGCTCGACCATGCGTGTCGAAAGCTCACCTACGACTATCTCTACGCCTCCCTCGCGTGAGGGAACTCGCTTGTGCCCGAGCATCGCTATCCTCAGCGGTCGGGTGCTTTTTTCTTCTGATGCTCCTGTGGATACATCCGAGTGCATCATTCACCCTCCAGTCCGAACACCGCTCCCACCGTCATAAACAGCAGCTTTATATCCAAAAGAAAGCTGCGTTCGCGTATGTATTTGATATCAAGCTCCAGCCAACGGTCAAAAGGAATACTGTTTCTCTTAGGCTGTACCTGCCAAAAGCAGGTGATACCGGGCGTGACCGCAAGTCGGGTCTTCTGATATTCTGTATACTGCTCAACCTCTCTGAGAAGAGGAGGTCTCGGCCCGACAAGGCTCATATCGCCCTTCAGGACATTCCACAGCTGCGGAAGCTCGTCTATACTCGCACGCCTGATAAAACGCCCCACTCTGGTTATTCTAGGGTCGTTTTTCATCTTAAAGACCGGTCCCTGCATCTCGTTATCCTTCAAAAGAGACTCCAGCAGATCATCGGCGTTCGGTACCATAGAGCGGAATTTGTAAAATTTAAACTTCTTGCCGTCCTTACCTACACGTTGCTGCACGTATATAGGTGAGGCTCCGGGGCTGTCTATCAATATGATTATTCCCACAATTACCAGCGGAAGGAAAAGTATAACAAGTCCCAGTGCTGAGCATACAACATCGAACACCCGCTTAAAAAACTCATACACAGGCTTTCTTTGTATCGCTACAGCTTCCGGCTGTGTCTTTGGCACAGTGCCGTTTTCCTTTTCCGATATGACAAGCTCCTCAGACGACGGCATGGTTACTTCGTCTCTAAGTTTCATCTATTTTTAGTCCTTCGGTTTATAGAACAGATCAACAACTGTCTTTTTGAGAGAATCCGCATCAGGGTAAAACTCCATGAACTGCTCACCCTCAACACTGTCTCCCTCGATAGTGTGTATGTCCGTAAACTCATATTCCGTCATTTTTCTCGCTAGCTCCTGAAGCTGCGTTACAGAACGGTCGGATACGATATAATCGGACAGCTTCAGCGAAGCTTCAACGATAAACTCCTCATCGCTCGCTATCTTCTGCTCAAGCTTGCCTCTCAGGGCATTAAGATACTGCTTCTGTCTTTGCATTCTCGTATTGTTGGTGCTGTCCTCAAGACCGTATCTGGTACGAACATACCTCAGAGCCTGCTCTCCCATGAGCGTAACACGTTCACCCTTCACCAGAGTATCATCAATTCCGGTAAAGTCCTCGAGCACCTCTACCTCGACACCGCCTACCAAGTCATTGAGTATCGGCACGGAATCCATCGTGACCGATATGTAGTGATTGACCGTTGCTCCAAGCAAAAGTCCGGATACTGAATCAGCTACGTTGCGGCAGCTGACTTCTCTGCCGTTGCCCTGTGTATGGGCAAGGGCTATCTGCCTGACAGACGTACCGAGCGTCTCTCCCGCTACTCCGAGTCTGGCTACATCTGCCATGGTATCACGGTTGATATGGATAGCTCCGTAGGTCTTGCTCTGAGTATCAAACACATACAGAAGCAAAAAGTCTGCCTGCTTGTCATTATTGTAGGAGTCCTGAGCATCACCGCCCTCGTACTTGTCAAGACCGAGAACCAAAAAGGTTTCTATCCCGTCACGCAGGACATACTTGTGCCCGTTGTACTCGAGAGTCTTTTCCAGTATCTCCGCCTCCGGGAAGGTGGAACGGCTCTTCTCCCACATGCTCAAAAGTAATACAGAAAACGATATGAGGAAAACCGCCGCCAATGCGATCGCCGCATATTTCAATATTGATCTGTTGTCAAAAGCAGGTCCTCTCATACGTTTGTTCCTCACACGTTCGTAATTTTTTCGTGGATATTCTGTCTCAGGGTCTTACTGAACGCCAGCCTTGGTCTTTCTGAGTTTGATCACAACTACGACAAGAGCAGCCGCACTCAGAAGCGATACCGCACCCCAAACTGCAAGCTTGGCAGTATCTCCGGTGTAAGGGGGGTTAGAAGATATGTCCACTACAACAGCAAACGGAGAAAGCTCATCTACCTGGAAGGTGAGGGACTTTCCGTCTTCGCTTACCTTTGCACTCTCTACCATCTCCCAGTCATTGTTGTGGAAGTGCAGAAGTCCTGCAAAGTTTTCAAGTGTATCCGCCTTTACGGTTATGATAAAACCTTCGTGAGGTTCATGGTGTGTGCATTTTACAACACGAACGTCAAACATATCGGACACTGCAAGATCCGAGGGATCAATGCTCTGCTTGTGTACATGAGCTGCAAATATATCGCAAAAACGTGTAAGGTCCACTGCCGCTACTATCTGCTTATACGCTTCCTCTATAGCGAGTCTCTCCGCCTCAGGAAGGGTATGACGCTGGGAGTAAGGAGTAACGATCAGTTCTCCTGTACACTCCGCACTCAGCGGTCTTATTTCAATTACTACAGGTGCAGAATTTGCCGTAGGGCTGTTTACAAACTTTCCGGGTGCTGCAAAAACACTCAGACTCATGCTCATCACCATGATGACAGTCAGACAAAGAACTAATAGCTTTTTCATTTTCTTGTTTCCTTTCAGAAAAGTAATTATATATTTTTTATTATTTTCAGATTATGCACTACACACAAAGTTTCTCACGGCCAAGCTGATCCAGATCAAGTATACAGCTCTCGCCGAGCTTCTTTTCGATCATGGAATATGCCGCACCGATATTAGGGGCTCTTGTGGTAGTATTGTGGCAGTCAGAACCGATAAAGTGTATACCGTGACCGCACAGCATCGACATGGCACGTCTGCGGGTAAGCATCCCCGTAATGAAGCTTGCGTTTACCTGCATCAGAATACCGCATTCATACAGCCGACGCCATGTATCGTCGCTCTGCATCTTCATATATCTCTCTATATGAGCCAAGACGATCTGCACACCGGATCTGGTAGAAAGCTCCACAAGCTCTCTGACCGTATACTCCGTCCACTTGCTAAAAGGCATCTCAAGCAGCAACAGCTTGCTCTCACCGATACGCAGTTTCAATAGCTGATCAAGCTTCCCTATACCCGGATAGTATTTTACCTCAGCTCCGAGTATGATACGCGGGCCCTGTCCTTCAAGCGAGCCGCATAACTCTTCAAGGGCTCTCGCTCTTTTTTCTATAAAGTGCTCGACCGACTCTGCATTTGCGTAAAAATGAGGTGTAGCACATACCGTATCTACGCCCTGAGACGCAAGCATCGAGAGCATCCTCGCACTCTCCTCCGTGTCCTTCGCTCCGTCGTCGATTGCGGGGAGCACATGACTGTGAAGATCTATCAAGGATTATCCTCTCCTTCTATCCGGTCGGAAGGATCCGGCTGTTCTTCCTGTCTTTGAGGCTTGGGGGTGCTCTGGTAATAACGGTAGTACTTGTAATACTTGTACTTTTTGTATTTGCCGTAAGAACCGCCGCCGCTCTTTGCCTCGTTCATAACGCATCCGAGGACATTTACATTGGAAAGCTTGAGCTGACGGATACATCTCTCCAGCTCCTTCTTCTCTGTATATTCCTCACGAATTACGACTATCATACCCGTAATCAGGTGAGAAATCGAAAGTGCATCGGATACTATATTCACAGGCGGAAGGTCGATAATGATATATTCAAACTTTTCTCTCAGATCAGACAGTATCGTTTCCATTCTGCGTGAGCCGAGAAGCTCTGATGGGTTCGGTGGTATATCTCCCGAGGGAAGGATGTACCATTTCTTGAGAAGGGATGACTGAAAATCCGCTATCTGTGCTCCCTTGCCCATCAGCAGATCTGTCAGTCCGGGGGACGAAGGGATCTCCATTTTCTTTGCGACTGAGGGAATTCTCAGGTCACCGTCTATGAGAAGTACGCGTTTTCCCTTTTCCGCAAGAACATAAGAAAGATTGACCGCGGTAGTGCTCTTTCCCTCTCCTCTCATGGAGCTGGTAACTCCGATGATCGGGCACTTTCCGTCATCGGGAAGCGTAAAGTCAAGATTGGTTCTCAGCAGCTTATACTGCTCGGTCGCCGTAAACTCCAGATTCTTGTGGAGGGTCTTTCTGTTTTCTCCCGTCATGAACGGGGGCTTTCTATGATGTCTGCTTTTTGATGCCATTGTATCTGTGCCTCCCGTCAATTGCGTTTCTTTGTACTTTTCGATGAATAGTACTCGTACTGCTTGGAGCCTGTCTCGAGAAGATTGGGGACCTTTGCAAGTATCGGGTAATCATACGTCTTGAGTACGTATTCTTCATCGTGGATCGTATCATCAAGCATGGCAGCTACTACAAGCACCGCTGTGCTCAGAAATACTCCCATGAGAAATCCGATAATAGTGAACTTTGTAATACTGGGAGATATCTTCTCACGGATCGGAACAGCACTGTCAACGACCTCCATTGATGCACCGTCAATTATCTCGGAAATTCTGACAGGCAGTACCTCTGCTATGCAGTTCGCTATATTAGCCGCCTCGTAAGGATCCTTTGCGGTTACGGTCACCTTCATGATCTCGGTGTCATTCGACGGGGCACTCTTGATCATTTCCGACATCTGTCGGTATGTGTAGGGCACGCCCGCCTTCTCTATAACTCTCTCAAGGGTCGTTCTGTTGTCCAGTATCTCTCCGTATGTATTGACAAGGCTCTGTGCCGCTGTGATCTCAGAGGAACTGATGCTAAAGCTCGTATTCCCGAGTGAGAAAGAACTGTTATTTACATACAGCATGATAGACGAGGAATATTCGGGTGCTATCAAAAACGAAGACACCGAAAAACCGGCTAAAGCCGCAAGTATCCCGGCCAAAGCTATGACCCATACTCTCCTCCACAGGGATTTGAATATATGGAGCAGGTCTATAGTATAATATTCATTTACGTTTTTTTCTTGCTTATCCATTACCTTTTATCCGTTTCCCTTCAATATATTGTCAAGTCCGCACACCGTTCTCTATTCCCAGGTTTTTCCGATGTGTAATGCAGTATAGTTCGTTCCGAAAATGGCATTTTTTGCCATTCGATACGACCAATACGCACAATGACCCTATTTTTCAGTTTGATTATATCATCAATATTCGGAAAATGCAATACTTTCATATACAAAAACTGTATTGTCTTTGTTTTATTTTCGGTCAAATTGCAAAAAAAACAGCCAAGTGCCTGCTTTTTTATTCTCACAAACCGTCAGGGCAAAAAAGCAGACCGTAATTTAGGCGATCGGCAGAACCCAAAAAAATCATGGCACCCTCCAAGCGGAAGATGCCATGATGCTTTATTCGCTTTTAAAAAGGCGGTAATGGCTGCAGATCTCTCGGGGCAGTTATCTCTTAATCCTGCCTTTGATCTCGGAAAGTCCTTCATCAAAGAAGGACCAATCCTTGTGCCAGCGAAGATTTTCCAGTCTGAATGCACACGGCCAAGCAGGCAACCACTGTGATGGGCTGAAGGGCTTTACTCCGTAGCGTCCCCAACGGGTGTGGAACACAGCCTCGTCCTGTGAACCTGCAGGGCGTATTCTGCCGTTAAGATACATAGTACCGTCAGAGATACACTGGCAGGCGTTGCACCAAAATGCAACCGCACGTTCTCTCCATTGCTCATATCCCGTGATCTCATAAAGCTCCAGGAAGGAAAGCACATCACGCAGTGCGTACTGATCCATAGCCTGATGAGGAGTGGAAACACTTGTAGAGCCGAATGTGTCGTATCCCATCTTGGTAATGAGGCAGTCCTCGGGGTAGGTCACGGTATAATACATCATCCATGTACACAAATACCATGCGATCTTCTCAGCTCGCTCGACATATTTCTTGTCTGCTGTTACCTTGTACAGAGCCAGTGCGTCTCGCAGAAGTGGGGATGATGATTCCTTGTCTATAGAGTAGGTATCAAGAGCCCCCGCGGTAGTAAATCCGTCACGCTCCAATCCCTGATAATAGAAATCAAAAGCTTTGACAGCCGCATCAAGATACTTCTTTTCTCCTGTCTTCTTGTATGCGGTGATGATCGGAAGAACAAGAAACGTACCTATTGTTCCCTTCTTTGCTCTTACGTTACCCTCGTCGTCCCAAGACTTTGCAAACGAGCCTTCCTCGTCCTGCCTCTCAAGTGCAAAGTCGCATATAGAAAGTGCAGTCTTCAGATATTCCGGCTTTTCTATTCCTGCCTCACGGAGCAAGTCATAAGCCTCAAAAAATCCGTCAGCTCCGGTACCGAGGTTGCACGCATCGTTCTGGAATACTATCTGACCGTCGGCATTTCGGCGGAATTTCTTTCCTCTGAAATTCTTATAAGTCTCATACATACACTCGCCGAGCTTGTATCTGTCAAAATCCGCCTCGGTGAGCTTCTCAAAGTCCACATATCTCCACGGGTCATAGTCGATCTTGACGCTGATGTGTCCCGCATCTCTGTGGCCGAATTCTATCCATCTGTCATGTGCGTCGATCGCAATATCCAGTTTTTCCTTATCCCCTGTCTGAAGATAGTCCCAGATATACGCATTTGCCATAGATGCACTCTGTCCTACCCATCCGAGCTCATAGCGGTGCTCGCACTTTTTGTAAGAATGAGAACCTGGATACCACTGTGTACCTACAGTAAATCCGCCGAAACCGTTTTCCTCCTTCTGATAGAGAAAACGGCAATACGCAATAGAAAGGCGGTATAGCTCCTTCGCTGTCATTGGGGCCTTTATCTCATGGCCGTAGAAACGCCATGCAAAGTCAAGCAGACTCTTGTAGCGGTGGCGTGTGCCGTCTGACGGAACAGCCATAATAATAGCCGTGAAGTCGCTCTTAGGCTCCATAGTCCCCTGAAAAGGTTCGCCCCAGAAGTGTCTTTGCAGCGTTTTGGGTTTTTCCTCCTCCGGGAATATCACAACATGAAGCTCCCCCTCGTCCACTTTGTAAAGAGAGCATGCGTTATTGTCATTTTCAAGTGCCATCAAAGCGAGAGATATATCACCGTTTTCGCTGTATGTACAGGAGGGGATAGTCGCTCTGTGGGATGCCCAAGACCAAGGAGTACCGTCCTCCGCTCTGTCTCCGATGTACTCAGCCAGAGACCCCCAGCCGTTTCCGTTATAGCTTATAGCAGGAACCATAGTAAAATCAGGCTCTCCTATCAGAAGCATCTCCATTCTCATGTGATCTGTCGGAGCGTCGGTGTGCCTATGCCACATCCATGCACCTTCCTCAATAGGTTCGAAGCTGTCCGCAGCTCCTTCAACGCCGAGGATCTTTGCATATTCCTTGCCGTCGATCTCAACGGCGTGACCGTATTCGGCCTTTTTGATACTGACCATGTTTTTCGTTCCTCCAAAAGATAATTTTTCGCGGAATTATAACATCAACTTTTCCGGTGTTCCCGGTACAATTTGATTATAACTTAAAGGTCTGTATTTTTCAATACAAAAAGTAACACTGTTTTTCCAAAAAGCGGGCAAGGTCCCCCGCCGCAGTATTCTTAGCTGATCACAGCCTCGATACTTCAAAGATATGTGTCAATCATCAAGGTCCTTTTTCATAGCTGCATGCAGTCCCTCTCGGAAAGCATAACACTCAACCGAGCAGTCGCGGCCTCGTTTCACTGCAAAGAGAGCAGAGTTTGACAGTGAAACAACGCTCAATCCACGCTCAAAATCAGCAAAGCACTCCGTCCCGGAAAATCCCGTGTGACCGACACTTCCGTCAGAATACAGTCCTCCGCCCTGTTTGTATCTTCTGTCAGCATAAACATACCCCAGCCCCCTGCCGATAGAAAGATGCGGAGTGTAGTCGCGTGCACCGGCACGGAAGGTCTCATCGCTGATCAGAGGGGCGTGCCTGTGCAAAAGAGAGTGAGCAAACACCGCCATATCATCTATGCATGAGAAGATACCTGCATTTCCTGATACTCCGTACAGGCGGCGGTTGTTGTCATCGGAGCATTTGTTGTCTCCCTCGAACGGCTTTTTGGTGCAGCGTACAAGATCCACATCCTCACGCGGATTAAATGAAGTATTCTTCATACCGAGGGGCCTTGCTATTCTATCGTCAAAAAGTCTGTCCAGGGGCTTGTTGTATACACGCTCAAGCAAAAATCCAAGCACGATGAAAGCACTGCAGGAATAAAAATAGTCCGTCCCCGGCTCAAATCCGAGAGGATGACCAAGCTGAAATGCCAAAGCCTCTGCTCTTCTGTGAGGAGGATAATACTCGGGGTTTACGTATCTCAAAATACCGGACTGATGCGACAGCAGCATCCACAAAGGCAGCTTGCGTTTGTCCTCGGGGGCTTCCGGAAAATACTTTCCGAGCTCGTCATAGGCACTGACAAGCCCCTCGTCTATTGCCATATAGAAAAGAGGAGTTGTCGCCATGATCTTTGTCACGGACATCATGTCATAAAGGGTACTTCCGCTCTGTTTCTTGTCCGATGAAGAGTAAAAAAAACGGTATATCTCCCCATTTCTGTCCCCGAGAGTGACCGCAACGTCGGATGCACCGCCGAGCTCCACCCAATCACGTATGAATTTTTCCGTATTTTGCATTTTCATATCTATCCCTCCGCGTAGCAGGTGCTTTTTTGTTATGATATCACACTTTTCGATAATTTTCAATCACTATAATTTTGGCTTTTTCTATTTACATTTTCAAAACAATATAATATAATATATTATTACAGAATGTGATCTGCCAAGATACATCAATTCTGCCGACAGGAGGAATACAGCCATGAAGCAAAAGAAAAGCGAACTATCACAATACCTCGATGCCGTCGTCTCCATGATAGACGACGCTGCCGTCCGAACGAAACGATGTATCAAGTATGCTAAAACCGAGATCACATCCGATATAAAGGCAGTACGCGAACGTGACCCCGCCGCACGGTCGGATCTCGAAGTCGCTCTGCTCTATTCCGGTTTTCATGCGGTGATAGCTCACAGAGCAGCTCACGCTCTGCACAAAAAGGGACACACCCTCACCGCACGTGCAATATCTCAGGGAGCAAAGCTGATCACAGGCATTGAGATACACCCGGGTGCTACCATCGGTAAGAACTTTTTCATTGACCACGGAGCAGGGGTAGTCATAGGAGAAACTGCAGAGATCGGCGACAACTGCACGCTCTATCAGGGAGTTACCCTCGGCGGTACCGGTAAAGATACAGGAAAAAGACACCCGACCCTCGGTAACAACGTCATGGTAGGATGCGGAGCGAAGGTACTCGGCCCCTTCAAGATAGGTGACAACTCAAAGATCGCCGCAAATGCCGTAGTTCTAAAGGAAGTTCCGTCCGACTCTACCGCAGTAGGCATTCCCGCAAAAGTCGTCCGCACAGGCGGCAAGAAGATCGTGGATGAGCTCGACCAGGTAACGATGCCCGACCCTGTAGCAAATGAGCTCAACGCCCTAAAAGAACGCATTGCTCAGCTTGAGTCTCAGATCAATATACAGCCAAAAGGCACCGAATCCGATTCCGCCGAGAGTGATACTATCTCGGTTGACGGAGTGGATATAGATCTCTCCGATCCTATCATACGCGAGCTTTTTGACCGTGACTGATATCAAGAACACAACGTAAAACAAAAAAGAAAAGGATCATAATAATATGCAGCTATATAACTCACTCACAAGAAAAAAAGACGATTTTTATACTAACGAGCCCGGCAAAGTCAAGATGTACACCTGCGGACCTACCGTGTATCACTACGCTCATATAGGAAATCTCCGCACCTACATCATGGAGGACATACTCGAAAAGTACCTCAGATATGCAGGATATGATGTTACCCGTGTGATGAATATCACAGACGTAGGGCATCTTTCCTCTGACGCTGACACGGGCGAAGACAAGATGCTCAAGGGTGCAAAGAGGGAAAAGAAGACGGTCATGCAGATCGCCGAGTTTTACACGCAGGCATTCTTCTCTGACATGGCAAAGCTCAATATCAAAATGCCTGATATCGTAGAGCCCGCCACCAACTGCATAGACCGCTATATAGACATGGTATCAAAGCTCCTCGCCGACGGGTATGCCTATGAAGCAGGAGGCAACATATACTTTGACACATCCAAGCTCCGTGAATACTATGTATTTAACAACTTCAACGAAGAGGATCTGGCTGTAGGTGTCCGTGACGGAGTTGAAGAAGACACCCAAAAACGTAACAAGTGTGACTTTGTGCTTTGGTTCACAAAATCCAAGTTTGAGGATCAGGAGTTGAAGTGGGACTCGCCTTGGGGTGTAGGATATCCCGGCTGGCATATCGAGTGTTCGTGCATCAGTATAAAGCATCTGGGCGAGTATCTTGACATTCACTGCGGAGGAATAGACAATGCTTTTCCTCATCATACAAACGAAATAGCACAGTCCGAGGCATACACCGGTCACAAATGGTGCAACTGGTGGTTCCACGTGCATCATCTCAACACCTCAGGCGGAAAGATGTCAAAGTCAAAAGGTGAATTTCTCACCGTTTCCCTGCTGGAAGAAAAGGGCTACGATCCGCTTGTTTACCGCTATTTCTGTCTGAACTCTCATTACAGAAAGTCACTTGTATTCTCATGGGAGGGCCTGGACAACGCTGCCCTCGCGTATAACAAGTTAGTATCAAAGATCGCCGCACTCAAAAATGAAGGAGAACTCGATCAGACTGTGTTTGACGGGCTCAAGGAAAAATTCATGGCGGCATTCGACAATGATATCAACTGTGCTCAGGGTATAACATGCCTGTATGACGTGCTTAAAGCCAAAACAACCCCAAGTACCAAGCTCGCACTCATTGCGGACTTTGACCGTGTTCTTTCGCTCGGGCTGATCGAAGCAGCCAAGAAGCTAAACGAAAGCTCCTCACAGGCAGAGAAGGAAGCTGCAGCCGACATCCCCGAGGAGGACAAATGGATAGTTGATGCCATCGCACAGAGAGCTCAGGCAAAGAAAGACAAAAACTACGCAGAAGCAGACAGAATAAGAGCCGAGCTGCTGGAGCGTGGCGTTACTCTGACAGATACAGCACAGGGAACGACATATACAAAGGCATAAGCGGGCAAGTTTCCTCATCCGCCCTCATGTCCATTCTTCTTCGTGATAAGACGGAGTAAAACGGCAAAAAGAAATTATGAAATCTCCTATGCGATCAATAACCGAGAGCTTATCCTTAAGACAGGGTAAGCTCTCGGCCGGTAACGGAAGTGTGAATATGAAAAGCATCAAGCCAAGATTTATTGTAATAGAGGGTGTTGACGGAGCAGGAAAGACCACCCAGATAAAAAAACTCGCCCAAACTCTTCTCTCGCGAGGAGACAAGGTCTATATGACAAGCGAGCCTACCTGCAAAGCACCGCACGCTCCTACCGCTGTCGGTGACATTATCGGCAAGGTACTGCTGGGTGAGATACCGATGCCCGCAAGCGGCATGGCGGCACTTTTCCTTGCTGACAGGGTGCTTCACAACACCGACCCCTCGATCGGAATAAAGGCGGCACTTGGCCGAGGCGAATGGGTGATCTGTGACCGATATTACTATTCATCGTTTGCATATCAGGGAAAGGACACAGACCTCGACTGGGTAATCAGACAAAACCTCGACTGTCCTGACATTCTCGCCCCTGACCTGTGTATTTTTCTTGATCTCGAGCCTGAAGTTGCAAAAAGACGCCGCGACACAAGAGCAGCGGCGGTGGAGATATTTGAGCGTCCTGAGGTAAAAGCAAGCTCTATCAGAGACACGTTCTTTGCGGTATTTGAAAAGCTCAGTGATAATATAAAGGTAATAAATGCCGACGGCACGGTAGACGAGGTAGCACAACGCATCATGGATGCCGTCAATATGATATGATCTTCACCCTGTGCGTGGACACAAGAGAACAGCCGAAGTGTCAGGAAAACAATAATTTTTATATGATACGCAAAAAACCTCTGCAAGCGAGAGCCTGTTTCTGCTGCAGAGGTTTTTTAGCCTAGGAGAGCCGAGCTAATAATGACGGTCGTATGGTTTTTGGCAAAAATCGGTCATACAGAATATCATTCCAAACACGCTTTTTTGTCGAACAATTGTAAACAAATTGTAAACAAAGCAAATGAAAGCAAAATAATTTGATAAAAGCTTGTCTATATAAGTGAGGGGTACTATACCTCTGCGACTTTTTGATACAGACACCATAGTTAAGACGGCATGATCCGACATCCGGTACGGCATTCTGACAAATGACATCACATGGCACAAGACGACCGTGTTCAGACAGCTATGCACAGACATTTCATCCAAGACATCTTAGTTCAGACATCCTGTTCAGACATCCTGTTCAGACGACACATGCTGATCTACGCAGTTTAGACAACACAGCAAAGACACCTGGGTCCAGACCCAAAAAGAGGGCGGTCATGTTTTTTACATAACCGCCCTTTTTTACTGTTTATAACAGGAGCAGATCAGCATACACCCTGAGCAAGCATTGCGTTTGCTACCTTGATAAAGCCTGCGATATTTGCACCTGCGACCAGGTCATCACCAAGACCGTACTCTGCTGCCGCCTTAACGGAAGCATCAAAGATATTCTTCATGATTGTCCGGAGCTTAGCGTCTACTTCTTCAGCAGACCAGCTGTATCTCATGGAGTTCTGAGACATCTCAAGACCGGATACAGCAACACCGCCTGCGTTTACTGCCTTGGAAGGAGCAACGATCACGCCGTTTGCAGCCATCTGCTCAGCTTCCTTGACATCGACCTCATTCTGTGTAGCACAAGGCATAAGAATATCAGCCTTAACTCCCCAGGGCTTCTGTCCTGCAAAGAAAGGAACACCGAACTTGTCTGCGTAATCCTGAACTCTGTTACGGCAGGAAGCACGCATCTCTACAAGGTAATTTACCTTCTCAGGGGTGGAGATTCCATCCTCGTCGTAGATGTATCCGTCAGGACCGGAGATGGTAACTACCTTTCCTCCGAGCTCGTTTACCTTCTGAACGGTACCCCATGCAACGTTACCGAATCCTGAGATCGCGAAGGTCTTGCCCTTGATATCATCACCAAAGTGGCGAAGCATCTCAACAGTATAGTAAACCGCACCGAAGCCTGTAGCCTCAGGACGGATAAGCGAACCGCCGTAAGGGATACCCTTTCCGGTAAGAACTCCGGTAAACTCGTCGCGGAGTCTCTTGTACTGACCGAAAAGATAGCCGATCTCACGTGCTCCTACACCGATATCTCCTGCAGGAACGTCCGTGTCAGGGCCTATGTACTTCTGAAGCTCAGTCATAAAGCTCTGGCAGAAACGCATAACTTCAGCATCGGATTTGCCCTGAGGGTCAAAGTCCGAGCCGCCCTTACCGCCGCCCATAGGGAGGGATGTGAGGGAGTTTTTGAATGTCTGCTCGAAGCCAAGGAACTTGATAATAGACTCGTTAACGGAAGGATGAAAACGAAGACCGCCCTTGTAAGGACCGATAGCACTGTTAAACTGAATACGAAAACCTCTGTTAACCTGTACGTTTCCGTTGTCATCTACCCACGGAACACGGAACTTGAATATTCTCTCAGGCTCTACCATTCTCTCGATAACGCCTGCACGGATAAGCTCAGGACGTGCCTCGATCACGGGCTCGATAGACTCGAGGACCTCTACTACTGTCTGGTGAAACTCTACTTCACCTGCGTTTCTTGCCTTGACTCTCTCGACAAGGTCAATAAGATACTGATTTTTCAAACTCATGTTAGTTCAACCCTTTCATTTATGCAGTTTATAATTTTGCATGAAATTTGTTTTAATATTTCACATGGACGATTGATTTTATCACGAAAACACCGTTGTTGTCAATATTTTTGCAGATATTTTTTGGTAGAAATGAAATTTCAAAAAACTTTTTTTGCAAAATCATTCTCTGAGCCATCGCTCAAATCTGTCGATGTTTTCGCTTTTTCCTATGAGTGCGACAACATCCCCGCACCTAAGCACCGTTTCGGGTCCTATGTCAGCGGTAGTGACTCCGTTCTTTTTGATGGCTATCATGTTAAGCGAAAATCGGCGGCGGACGTCAAGTGCTATCACCTTCATGCCGTCTGCACGCGGGCTTATCTCAAGCTCCGCTATATCAACATCCTGTCCAAGTGAGAAATACTCAATAAGATTCGGGCGGGCGAGCTTTCCCGCGAGTCTGATACCCATATCCCTCTCGGGATACACTACCTCAGCACCAAGCTTCTCAAGGACCGTTCCCTGCTCGGCAGTCTTTGCCTTTGCTATAATTCTCTTTACTGACATATTGGTGAGGTTTAGCACCGTAAGCACGCTCGCCTCAAGCGAACTGCCCATACCCACTATGACCGTATCACACTCACCCACACCCAGCTTTTCCAGGTTTTCTCTGGAGAGATTGTCGCACACATAGGCATTGTCGCAGAATGTCGCCGCGGCGTTGATCTTGTCTCTCTGAGAGTCGATAACTATCAGTTCCTTTCCTTCCTCCGCCAGAGACTGTGCCAGTGACATCCCAAATCTCCCCAGCCCGATTATACAAAACAGCTCTCGCTGTTTTTTTGCTTTTCTCGAGCCAAATCCCATCTCTGAGCGTGCGGCTCCTTTTTTTATTATATTTTTTACACCAGACATTTTATGTATCTCCTTTTCATCATCCTACCTGTATAGACTCCTCTGCTCTGGATATTCCCGTATCCTTGCGGCTGATCCACAGTGTAGCGATAGTAAGAGGCCCGAGCCTGCCGACAAACATAGTACATATCAGAATAAGCTTGCTTGCATCACACAGCCCGCCCGTAATTCCCGTGCTCAGTCCCGCCGTGCCGAAGCCGGAGCACACCTCAAAAAGTATATCTCGCATCGGTATCTCGGGTTCAAGCAGGCACAACAGAGCCGTGCATAGGAAAACCACACAAACACACAGCATGAGAATGGCGAGGGATTTTTTTATCACTTCTTCAGATAATTTTCGGCGGAATGCCGCGGGCTGTGAGTTTGTAGCGTAAGATAATAAGTAGACTATCAGCACAAAAGCTGTCGTTGTCTTTATTCCTCCTCCGGTAGAGCCGGGAGACGCACCTATCATCATAAGTACATTCATCACAAGTATACCCGCATTTGAAAATTCCGACATCGGCTTTGTAGCGAAGCCTGCGGTCCTTGTACTGACACTGGTAAAAAACGCCGAGAGCCAGCTGATTTTTTCCGTCTCGGTGATCTTCAATAAAATAGTGCCCGCTACCGTAAGTATCAGCGTCATACTTACAACGATCTTTGTATGCAGGGTAAAGCGTCTCGGGGTCTTCTTTTGCAATATGTCGCTCATCACAAAAAATCCAAGTCCCCCGAACATAACAAGCATGGCTGTAACTATATTCAGATACGCATGGTCGATGTACGCATACATGCTGTCTCCCGTGCCGAAAATATCAAAGCCCGCATTATTGAATGCGGCAACAGAATGAAACAGACTGTAGCCGATACTCCTGACAGGACCGTACCTTCCGCAAAACACAGGATAGCACAGCAAAGCTCCCGCAAGCTCAAAGCTCACACTGAAAATTAACACCGTCTTTACCAATTCCATAACCCCGCTGAGCGTAGAATGGTTAAAAGACTCCTTTGCTATAAGCATCCCCCGCATGCCTGCCTTTTTTCTCGAAAAAAGCAGTACCCCAAGGCCAAATGTAGTTATACCGAGTCCGCCCATCTGAATAAGAACAGCAATGACAGTACGTCCAAACACGGAAAAGGTCGCTCCGGTGTCAAATGCGACCAGACCCGTCACGCATACAGCACTGGTCGATGTAAACAGTGCGTCAACTATAGACACCTCTGCCCCACCTCTGTGAGATACGGGAAGGCAGAGCAGCAATGCTCCCATGACAATTAAAAAAAGAAATCCGAGAGTGATCGACCGTCCCGGGGTCATTTTTATCCTTTTCGTACTTATCCCTCGTTTCTGTATGTAAGTGCAGAGCCTGACTCTGCACGGATATTCTTTACTCACCTGATATTATACAGCATATCAAATAAAAATGCAATAGACTCATGGCGTGCATTTACTTTTTACGTCGCACAAGAAGTCTGCCCATAGCACGTCTGTCAAACGGTATCAGAGGATAAAGGTATGAGTGACGGCCGTTGAGAGTGGAGTTGGTAGCGAGCAAAAGAGCGATAATTATAAGCCCCGCAAAAAATCCGCCAAACGAAAACAGCCACGAAAGAACAAGCAAAAACACCCGCATGAACTTAAATGCAAAGCCAAGCTCTATTGAAGACTGAGTGAAATTTGCTATCGCTGAAAAAGCAATGAGCAATACCACGTGGCTCGTAAGAAACCCGATATTCACCGCAAATTCTCCCAATATAAGTCCCGCTATTGCACCGAGGGAGGAAGATAGGACGTTTGGTGTATTGAGCGAAGCGAGCTTCAGTCCGTCCACCATAAACTCCGCCAAGAGCAGTTGAGCTATGACAGGGATCTTTGCATCCTCCGGTATGAGAAAGTTCAGAGCATCAGGCAAGACCGACGGATTGCTCACGGCAAGATACCACAGAGGGGTGAGCACCATAGTCAGAATAAAAGTAATATGCCGCAGTATACGCAGATACCCGCCTGTAAACGGAGGCATATAATAATCGTCAGTCTGCTGCATAAAGTCAAATATTGAGGTCGGAAGAAGCATTACCTCAGGGGAATTGTCGCATATTATTATCACAGCTCCCTCCAACAGCTGTGCACAGGCAACATCGGGACGTTCGGTAGTACGGATCTTTGGGAAAGGGTTGTACCATCTCGTCTTAATCAGAGTTTCGGCAAGAGACTGAAATCCAAGCGTAATAGAATCAGTATCCGCTGCGTCCAGACGCCCTTCAAGATACTTGACATATTCCGGGTCTGCCCTGCCCTCCATATACATTATTGCAACATCTGTCCGCGATGCTCTGCCCATGCTCTTGTATACCGCACGCAGAGAAACGTCGCGTATCCTGCGGCGGACGAGAGCTGTATTGAATATCAGCGTCTCAACAAAGCCGTCATGTGCCCCTCGGAGCACTTTGTCGCTCTCCGGCTCATCTGTGTTTCGGGCAGGATAGGTCCTTGAATCTATGACTATCGCATCAGCCCCGAAGGTCGACCCCAGCACCAGCGTCGCTCCTGCCAAAAGCATACACACCATCCTGTCGGTATCCTGTAAAACGTCCACCTCAACGTATGGGACACTCTTGTCTGCAAAGCTCTGTGCCGCACCGTCACCACGCTCAAGTTCCTTTAGTGAAGAAAAATGCATCATCAGCTTTTGCATGACGGCGTCCTTTACGAAGCCGTCAATAAAATACAGAGTCAGCTCATCTGTCTCTCCTATTTTCAGAGTTTTTTTCAGAATATCAAAGTTCTCCTCTACCCTCAGATGCCTGTCAAGTGCCGCAACATTCTCTCGATAGCTATCAGAAAAAACAAGCATAACTCCTCCGCCTTCATGTTTTTTGATCTCTGCAACGCAAAGCGGTGTCAGCAAAGTATTTTTGAACTGCGTTGTTTTCGCTCAGAGTACTTATATCTTTTCCAATATAGCATATATTTACACTGAAAAATCATTTTTTCTATTGCCAAAACTGACAAAATATGCTATCATGAGAGGAGTAGAGTGTTTTTTTCTACAATATTAATTATTAACAAGAGGAACTGTTATGCCTAATATCAATTATTCTTTTGAACTTCTCGATAAATTCTGTACCGAGGCGTTCTCGAGGATCGGTTTTTCAAAGGACGAAGCCCGCATCATCACCGATGTTCTGCTCATGAGCGACCTGTACGGTATTGAGTCGCACGGTATGCAGAGAATAGTAAGATACCACAAGGGAATTGAAAAAGGTCTGATAGACATACATGCCACACCTGAGGTAGTCTTTGAAACTCCGGTAAGTGCAGTAATAGACGCTCACGACTCTATGGGTCAGCTGGCAGGTCATGCCGCTATGAAAAAAGCAATAGAAAAAGCAAAGACAGCAGGAATTGGTATCGTTTCTGTAAGAAACTCGAACCACTACGGAATAGCCGGCTATTATGCAAAGATGGCATGCGATCAAGGACTGATCGGTTTTTCCGGAACTAACAGCGAAGCTATCATGGTACCCACCTTCGGCAGACTCGCTATGATAGGTTCCAACCCTATCGCCGTATCCATGCCCGCAGAGCCGTATCCTTTCTTCTTTGACTGTTCTACCACGGTAGTCACCAGAGGAAAGCTCGAAATGTACAACAAAATGGAAAAGCCCCTCCCCGACGGCTGGGCTCTCGACCGCAACGGTCATGACTCAAACGATGCAGCTGACGTGCTCTCCAACATTGTAGCCAAAAACGGCGGAGGAATCATGCCTCTCGGAGGTTCAAGCGAGGTAAGCGGCAGCCACAAGGGCTACGGCTACGGCATGATCTGCGAGATCTTCTCCTCCATCATGTCAATGGGAACTACCTCCAACTATTGCATGAAGGGCAAGAGCGGCATTTGCCACTTCTTTGCTGCGATCGACCCCAATATCTTCGGAGATGCAGAGGCAATAAAACAGCATCTCTCCACCTTCCTCGAGGAGCTCAGACAAAGCCCCAAGGCAGAAGGAGCCGAGCGTATCTACACTCACGGAGAGAAGGAAGTATTTGCTGTTGCTGACAGACGCAAAAACGGCATCCCCGTCAATGTCAACACCGTTCGTGAGATGGTCGAATTTGCTCGTTTTGTCGGTATAGATCCAAAGGAGTACTTCGGGGACTTCGACGAAAAACTCGCATCCAACATGTTCTCGCAGAACTATTGATCAACCCAAAATACATAAAACGGCTGTAAAAACCTCGGGTTTTTACAGCCGTTTTTTCGGCTTGTTCTGTTTTTTACGTTTTTATCGTATAGGTCTGAGTGCTGTCTATTTGATTCTTACATGATAATCGTATATTCTGTATGACCACAGAGAGTCGTTGCCCTCTTTTGATACTGTATAATACACGGTTATATAACCGTTTGGCAAATGTCCGTAAGTATCACGCAAAATGCCCGTGTTGTGATTTCTCGCAAAGCCTGTGTCGCCCGGTCCTACGGTAGAGATATATTTCCATCCAAACGATGAGTAGCTTGCAGGACGTTTAAAGGATGTCACCCTGAAATGAGATGATATGTAATCCGGCACCGAGGAGGGATTGGGATGGCAGTCGGAGCTGGCATAGAAAACATCCGCCGCGGAGTCGTATACAAAATCAGCATTGTTGAGAATATCTGCTCCGCCGTTTAGGTTCTTCAGTCCTGACTCGGAGAGCTTGACAGAGCTGCGTCTTTTGGGATCGTCAAGATCCGACAGATCCCAGCTCTCCGCGATAGTTCTGGTAGCTGTATGATCGCCTCTAGTATAAAACAGCATTATGCTGCCCTTCTTATCCATATTGATCAGGCTGGGCTGACCTACACCCCATTGGAATATGCTCTGATCTATTGTCATATTTCGCACAAAATCCACCAACGGAGCATTACCCACCTTTACAAACGGACCCATGGGACTTTTTGCTACTGCTATACCAAGGTCGTTTTCCTGGCTGTTTGACGTGATACATCCAAGATAAGCCATAAGGTATGAGTATGTCTCTCCCTTGTAGCGGAACTCTCCTCCGACAACAGACGGATCGCATACATGCCTCTCATCCCATGTACCGTCGGTAGGAGATAGAACTATAGTCTGCTCTCCCCATACCCATTCGCCGGAACTTGATACCGTTCCCTTTCTGCAGGCTATGTAATCTGTAACATTATACGACTGGGTGTTGGTACAATAATATATGTACCGCTCCGTGTCAGATACCTGCATCACAGACGGACAGTAGTTGTATATTCCGTTTTTATCCGCGTCAAACTGCCGGTTGTAGGATGACGGAAGAACCACCTCCGGCTTAGGTTCGGACTCCGGAGCATCGGTGGCGGGCGGTTCTGTCTGAGCAGGCTTTTGTGTAGAAGGAGGCTCTGTCACGGCAGGCTCGGTTACAGGAGGTGACGTCTGCTCGTCTCGTGATGGCGGCTCGGTCGCGGGAGGTGACGATTGCTCGTCTCGTGACGGCGGCTCGGTCGCGGGAGGTGATGATTGCACAGTAGTGTCTGACCGTGTCTGAGTGTCGGTTGCACTCTGTGTCTGCTCATTGCCGGAGTCCGTGGATACCGTACCGGATGCCGCATCATCTGTGCTGTCCATCACAGGAGTACTGTTTTCCGTATCCGCAGCTGAACACGCATTCAAAAGCATCATAGCAAATACAGTCAGACAACAAAACAATAAAGCAATCTTGTTTTTCATACAAATCTCCATTTTAACCAAATTGGGGCACCTTGTCGCAAGGTGCCCCTATGTTTTTTTCACTTCGATCTAAAGTGACTATGATCAGTTTTCCTGTTTCTTTGTAAGAACAACTGCACAGCCCATAACTGCAACTGCAGCTACTACTGCTACTACCCATGTTGCATCTCCGGTATTGGGGTTGCTGGGTTTTTCGGGAGTAGAAGGAGTAGAAGGAGTTGTGGGTGTCGAAGGAGTCGAAGGTGTCGAGGGAGTCGAAGGTGTCGAGGGTGTGGAAGGTGTGGAAGGTGCTGCTGCATCTGCCTTCTTTACTGATGCAAAGGAATCGGCACGGAGCTTAGCCGTTGCACTAACAGCGTCAAAGAGCTCTGCTGCGATAACGATATTGGTCTTTCCTACCTTTTCACCTGTATATGTTCCATCTGCCCAAGCAGACTCACCATTAAAGCCGTAATATACATTGTCAGATCCAACTCTGTTGTCATCAGTAACTGCGGCATTGCCGTTAAAGCTGTCGCTGAACTTGAAGTCCTTGCCGACATTTACAGTTACTCCGCCGCCAAAGCCTGCGGCAATGGTCTTTGTATCATGTACGCAGAAGAAGTGTGTGATCTTGCCGCCGTTGAGGTTTACGGTCATTGTTGCGTTCTCAGCTACAAAAGAACCTGTAGTGCTGCCTTGGCGTGAGAATGCGAACACCTTGTAGACGGTTGCGTTTCCGCCGATGTTGAGAGTGAGATCAACATCCTTGAAAGCTTCTATTTCCTTGAGAGTATCCTTTTCAACGGTAGCTCTACCGTTTCTGAGCATTCCTACGACTTCTTCCCATTCACCGCCGTTGAGAGTGAGGGTAGCATCCTTAGGAGTGTAGTCAACTGCTCCTTCGGGAGCGTAGTTCTGTCCGCCGAGGTTAACTATGGTCTTCTTTCCGTTCTTTTCAACTGTAACAGTCTCGGTAACGGTCAGATCGTTGAAAAGGCAGATAATGTAAAGAGAAGACTTAACGCTGATCTTGAGGTTGGAGAACTCGGTAGGACCGCCGAGAATGTAACGTGCAGCTGCAGTTACATCATAAAGCACATTTGCATCGGCACCCTTAACGGTTACCTTGCCTGTGTGTGCGGGAGCCTGGAAATGTGCTCCGTGGGTATACGTACCTGCAACAACAATAGTACCGCCCTCAGCTCCGAGAAGTTCATAAGCCTTCTGCATGGTCTTTACTGCCTTGTCAGCAGCGGAACCGTCGTTTGCATCGTCGCCTGCGTCAGCAACGTAGACGGTCTTTGCACTGTCAGCAGAAACGCTGACGCCTGCGAGCATGCCGAAAGGTACTACCATCAGGCATACAAGCAGAAGAGATAAAAATTTCTTCATTTG
>JAZNOK010000105.1:0-12246 GCA_045580775.1 Eubacteriales bacterium | reverse complement strand
TTACCGTTTCTCGATACGCTAAAGAGTGTTCTCGCATATCCATTATAACACCGATTTTGAATTCTGGCGAGTATGTTTTGTTTTTTCTTGACATAAAAATATGCACCTCCAAAAGTGTCTAACTTTTGGGGTGCATATCATATGCGGGTGGTATTTATTTTGCACGTGCGAAAAAGCGAATAATATCCAAACCGCCCTGTTATTTTTTGTGCGGAGCGAAGGATCAGGCAAAATGAATTATTTTGATTTTTAGGAAAGCGGTTCGGGGAAAACCCTTTTGCAAAAGGTTTTTTGTCACTTTCTCTGCAAAAGCCACCCTTCGGAATGCTCCGCGTTTTTTCTCTCTTTTATCGGTTGTATTTCTCTGCCTGAAGCTCAAACATCTCGCGGTATTTGCCGCCTTTTGCCATGAGATCATCGTGTGAGCCTGTTTCGACTAACTCACCCGAGTCGAACATATATATCCTGTCAGCCATTCTGGTAGTGGACAGGCGGTGTGAGATGAATATGACCGTCTTATCCTCGGCATATTTCAGGATAGACTGATTGAGCTCATATTCGGCTATCGGGTCCAGAGCTGACGATGGCTCGTCCATAATTATTAGTTGATATGGCTTTGCAAAAACGCGTGCTATGGCGATCTTTTGTGCCTCTCCTCCTGAGAGGTTGGTGCCGTTGTTGTTGAATTCCCGTGTCAGAGGAGTGTCGAGCCCCAGCTCCAGGGTAGCCAGCTTTTCCGAGAAGCCTGCTGCATCAAGTGCCCTTATGACGGTCTGTTTGTCCTTTTGCTCGTCATACCTTCCGTTCATGACATTTTCAGCTATGCTTGATGCGAAAATACGGAAATCCTGAAATACCACCCCGATACTGTCCCGGTATTCGTTGAGCTTGTAGCTTTTTGCATCGGTACCGTTATACAGTACCTGCCCGCTTGTCGGATCGTACAAACGTAAAAGCAGCTTTATCAGAGTGGTCTTTCCTGCTCCGTTGTAGCCTACTATGGCTATCTTCTCTCCTTTTTTCAGAGAGAGGCAAACATTGTGCAGTGCCGCCTTTGCGTCAGCGGGATCTGCTTTTTTGTGATCTGAGTCCTGATATTCAAACTTCGGATTGTCGGAGAAATCATAGGTGAAGGATACATTCTTCAGCTCCAGTGACTCGAACTCACCTACCTCTTTATCCCCTGAGCGAACCTTTGGCTCATAGGAAAGAAATCCGTAGTATTTTTCCAAAAACAGCGAGTGACGCGGAAACTTGGTTATCCTCTCCACAAAGTCGGAGAGCATCCAGCGTACACGCCATATCATGCCGATGCTTGCGGCAAATCCACCGACGAGTATCTCGCCTCGGATAAGCAGAGAAAACATATAGAACAGCACAGCGTAATATACGACTTCGCTTACGAGTGTGTTGCATATTCCGTAGATCACAAAATACTTTTTGCCGTATTTGCATGACAGATCTATCATGTCGTTTGTGTTCTTGTCCATCATATCCATCAGCAGCTCTGATACATGAGAGGTCCTCAGCTCCTTCGCGTAATCGGGAAGATGAAAGACGCGGTTTATATAGTCACGCTTGCGGGAGAGAGGTTTTTGCTGTTTTTGCTCTTCAAATGAGGTCTTGTTTGCTGCCTGGTTTATGAATATGTAGAGAATTGAGCTTATCAGGAGCACTACAGCCACCGCTATGTCTATAGTGAACATAAGAGTAAAGAGAGTGGATGCGGCAACGACTCGGTTGACAAGCTTGCCTATGTCTCCGAGCAGCTCATTTGAGCGGATGCTTGCTTCGTCCATAGCCCATACAAAATCATTGTAAAACTCCGGATCGTCATAGCAGGATACGTCCAGTGCCCCAGCCTTTGAAAACAGCTCCTCGTTGAGTCGGTTGTGAAGCTGTCTGTGTTTGAGCGGCTGCCACAGACGCCAGTACCATCCGTCAAAGGCATAAGCCAAAATGTAGAAAGCCGCCATGAACAGTATCATTTTTGCTATTTGAGAGAACTGTGCCCCAATGTCCAAAGCGTCAAAGAGCCTGAGAGTCAGAACAGACATAGCGGAGTTTATCATACCCCATATTATACCCTCGCACACCGTCCCGAAAAAGAAGGCAGGTGAAAGCTTGGCGATCTTTACGAGCATAGAGAGGTCATTTTTGATTATTTTCGAGAGCTTTTGTTTTGGTGCCTTGTTTTTGTTCTCGCTCATACTTTTGCCTCCTCTCCGACATAGTTTTCAGCCTGCATTCTGAACATCTCTGCGTATCTGCCGTCCTTTGCCATGAGCTGTACATGCGATCCCTGCTCGATGATACGTCCGTGTTCCATTAGATATATCCTGTCGGCATCCACGGCAGAAGACAGGCGGTGAGAGATGAAGATCACACTTTTTCCCTCGGAGGCACGCATCATGTTCTCAAACATCCTATGCTCGGCTATCGGGTCGAGGGCTGATGACGGCTCGTCCAGAATAACGAACGGAGAATCGGAGGCAAATACCCTCGCGAGAGCTACCTTCTGCCCCTCTCCTCCGGACAGATTGGCACCGTCAGGATCAAATTCACGCGTCAGCGTCGTGTCGATACCGTGCTCGAGTGCGGCGATCCTGTCATATACACCGCTGTTTTGCAGAGCACAAGTGACAAGAGAGCTCTCGTCTTTTGCAGAACGTCTCATCGTTACATTCTCTGCTACGGACAGCGAGAATATTTTGTAGTCTTGCATGACAGAGCTGAATAGATCTCGGTAGGAAGAGAGCTTGTATTCTCTTATGTCCCTGCCGTCGAGCGTTATGCTGCCTCGGTCGGCGTCATAAAGACGCAAAATCAGCTTGACGAGGGTGCTTTTTCCCGAGCCGTTATGCCCGACAAGAGCGATCCGCTCCCCCTTTTTCACTGTGAGAGAAATATCCGAGAGAGTGTCTTTTTCTGCTCCCTCGTATCTGAAGCACACTCCCTCGAGCGACAGAACACCCAAAGAAGCCTCGGGTGCTTCCGGGTCTTCTTTTATCTTTGGTTCGTAGTCGAGAAAGAACCGTACATCCTCCAAAAACAGCGAATGCTCTCCGAATTCGGCAAAACTCTGTACAAGCGTGCTCAAGCACCAAGAGATCGTACCGATGGAGTTGAAAATAACGATACAGTCGCCGATAGACATATTACCCATGGCTATTGTCTGCCATGCGGCGTACAGCATGGCACCGAGCACACAAACAACATCAATTCCCACATTTTGCAAAAACCGTGCGGCAGCATGCTTGATACCGTAGCGTATCCTCAGATCCCGGTACTCCTTGAACGTAGTGTCAAGACGCCCCAGCATCAGAGATGGCATATTTCCCATACGCATCTCTTTTGCGTAGTCAGCGAGGTAAAAGGTCCTCCTGATATATTTTACCTCACGGTCGATTGGCTTTTGTTTTTCTGTATGTTCGTGGCTTAGACGGTTTGCCCACTTCCTGACAAATCCAAGCAAAAGTGGAAACAGCCCGAACAGTATCAGCCACGGATCTATGAAAAAGATCAGAGTAGAGTTGCATACCAGACTTACGATACGCCAAATGAGGTTGGATATTGTCTGCATGACCTTGTTTACTCTGGTGGACGTCTCGTCAAATGCCTTTACGTATTTGTCATAGAATGCAGGCGTTTCGTAGCAGGCAAGATCCACCTCGCCCGCTTTTCGGAAGAGCCGTTTTTGAAGGTTTGCAGAGATCCTTCTTGTTGCTTTTGGGCTTTTTATATTCCAAAAATAGTTTTGCGTGATGCTGACTGTGATATATATACCGCCTATGATTACCATATATGCAAGAATAAATGATACTGCCGTACCGTTCTCTACACCGTCCACGATCAGCTTGATCAGAAACGAGTCAGTCAGAAAGTCCAAAGGTGCGTTGATGAGAGTAATACCGAAGTAGAAGATAAAATACCACTTTGATACTCTCCATACCTGCTCCAGAGCAAACAGTACGTTTGATATATTCCGTGTAAACGGCAGGTTTTTCTTTTTTTCTGCCTTGGTTTTGTTATTTGCCACGAACTTCTCCTTTCGCCGAAACTCGGCAGGGTGTTGCTTTTATTGTACTATCTTTTGCATATACCGTCAATAACTTGTCGGTTTACCGTGCTCAACTGTAAGTTTGGTGCCGTTTGGACGGTGCCGTATACAGTGTACGGATAAATAGTAAAGTATGAGATAAAAGGCAGACCTTCCGAGACATAATAGTGCGGTATGATCGTTTTCAGAAAACAAAATCCACCGAACGGTGGGCCGCAGTCCTCCGTTCGGTGGATTTGATTTTCGCCCGAAAAAGCGTTTTTTCTCGCTGTCACCCAAAAACCGTCCGGGATATTCATGAAATGGACGGTGCAGGTGCTTGCAGGTTTATTTCTGTGTTTAGACGGTGCGACGATTTAGTGCGTATGTCGGTCTAGGCGTTGTTTGCCGCTTTGATCATGCCGATCACGTCACGGTTGCCGAATTTTCCGTCAGAGTTCATGTCTGCACCCTCGACAGTATAAGGTGCGATATCCCATCCGCAGAGATGCCGTATGGCGATCGTGATATCGGTGTTGTCTATATCGCGGTCTCCGTCTATATCACCCATGATCGGCAGAAGCTCAATCGAACGGTCAAAGCCCCCTATACGAGAGGCAACGCTCAGGCTGTTTGCGTCTATGCTGAAGATCGTATCTGCACTTTGCGGTTCTTTGACTGTAGGTACTCCGTTTACCCACTCCAGAGGCTGCAGATACAGTCGCCGCATCGTGTATGCTGTGTAGGTGTATTGCTTTGCATGATATACACACCAGGTCTGTGTTCCGTCCGGAGATGATACAAATACCATAGCTCCGGGAGAATAGATCCTGTTTTCGTAGCTGGCAAAATGCATAGGCTCTGAGAATTTCTGCCACTTTGATGCGTTTGTCAAGGGGTCTGTTTTGCTTCCGGTGAACTTCAACAGTCCTGTGCAGTATTCATCCCCTCTTGTGTGTCCTGCGGCATAAGGAACATATAGCACACCGTCAGCAGATATCAGCGGCACAGGTCCTTCCATTATCTTAGTAGAGGTGGTGGGTGCTGCTTCAAATGACTCGGATGGAGTTGCTATGACGACCGCACTACCCTTGAGTGAGGTTGGAGAGGACATGGCTGTGATGATTATGCTGTAGGATGAGCCGCACATCAGATAGCGGACTCCTGCCCATTCGACAAATCTGGGACTTGAGTATGAGCGTGAGGAGTCTGATCCGGATATGATTCCGTAGTAGGTAAACTCGTCTGACGGATGCTCTCCTCCTATCCATATATAAGTCTGACGGAGTGCATGGTCATTATCCGAAGTGGAGCAGCTGGCATACATGTACCATCTGCCGTCGAACTTATAGAGCTGAGGAGCCCAGATGCTGAGTATCTCCTCTCCGTCTCCGTTGTCGCCTGCTGTCCATATCAACCGCTTGTAGGAATGGTCGATGTCGGGGAGATTCGGAGAGCGGGTCATGAAGATGGCCTGTTTTCCGTTGCTGGTAGCGGCATAGCTGTAGTAATAGTATCCGTCATCTCCCAGCACGACCGACGGATCGGGATGTCCGTCTATCGGATTTTGGAAGCTGATCGTAGTATCTATGCTGTCATTGATAGAGAGCTCTGTTTCGTAATTGATCTCAGAGGAATGCTCTCCGCCCAGTCCCTCGGTGCCTTTTATAGAAGATACTCGCTGCAGCTCTGCTCCGTCGTAGAGATTGACGGTGTAGCTGCCGTTGAGTATAGCTGAAGTGTCCTCGTATGCATCAATGTTACCGCAGAATGTTCCGCCGGCAATATTCAGTGTGATATCAGCTGTGTTGGTTACGGTATGTCCTGTGGGATAGGAGTATGCGGCAGAGATGCCGAATACAGGGCACTCGAATTTTCCTCCGTATACAGAGAGGGTAGCATTTCCCTCATAGTTGTTTTGTCCTGTCAGGGAAACATACTCGTCAAAGATACCGCCGTATATTGTGATGTTAATGTCCCCTGTCATGGTACGAAGGGTTTCGTCGAGAGGGTTGAGTCTGATGTTGCCTCCGATGAGCTTGTGATAGTTTCCTCCCCGTATTACGATCTCACCTCCGACAGTACCGGTGGTTCCGGGAAGACCTATCCTTGCTCCTCCGTAGATCGACAGACCCTTTTCCACTCCTCTTGAAAAGCTTGCCTCGGTGCAAACATATTCGCCTATCTCAAGTGAATTTCCGTTGGAGGAGATGAATGTGTTGTTTTCGATCGGGTATATGTCGATATGATCTATCAACGTGTCGGCTGACAGCTCTATGCCTGCTCCGAGCATTATACGCACATCGTCGGTTACTGCCCAGTCACATCCTCCGCCAAATGATGTCAGAGTCATAAGACCCCTTGCATCCAATACGTCCGAATTGTCGAATTTTACATCGTCTATGACAACTACCTTTCCTCCGGTACTTGTGACATAGGTCGTTGCCTTGACAAACTCACGCGGAGAAGCGGGGTTTTGTCCTGTGGCGTTTGAGACACCTTTATTAGTTGCAAAGATGATATTGTCCTGAGATCCTAGCGAATTTACATATTTTCTGCAGGAAACTGTCGAGTCTACGCTGACATCTGCCGCTCCTGTGCGGTCCATTGCGGGAGTGGTTTCAAATTTGCCTCCGTATATTCCCACAGAGAACAGCTTTGCCGTGCCGGATTCTGCAGCATAGAAGCCCGCTGAGCGGATAGCTCCGCCCCTCACGCATATTCCCACACCTGTCTTTGAGCCCATCTGAGACGCGTATATATTTCCGCAGACAACTCCGCCGTCTATTCTGACGGTAGCCGTACCGTCAGTCATTGTGCCCGATGCTCCGTACAGAGAGCCGTTTATCTGTCCGCCCTCTACCACTATTGCCGTGCCTCGGGATGACGTGCCTGCATATATGTTGTTGTAGCTTCCTGAGCGTACCTTGATCAGATGCTTCTCAGTCGAGCTGCCTCCGTCGATGTTGAGTATGCCATCTGTGGTTATATCTCCTCCCGACAGCGTCTTTGTGCTTGTGTTGTAGACAGAGCACTCTGATCCGAGAGTGAGGCTGTGTCCGTTTGTGTACAGGGTAGCTTCTTTTGTGGTTGCAAGCTTAAAGTTCTCTATGAGAAGGTCGCTTTGTACCTTGAGGTTGCCTCCGAGCTTCAGAGCACCTGTATCCGAATAGTCGTAGCTGCCAAGCTTTGTGGTGATAATTACCTTTCCGTCTGTAGCAGGGACAGATCCGCCTCCGGTGTATACCTCGTCCATGAATATAATTCTGCCGCCCTTACCGCCGAGTCTGGAAAAAGCCTTCCATATTGTCTTGACAGGGGCAGAGGCCGTGCCTGTGCCGGCTACGTTATCATTTCCGTTTGTGTAACTGATGAAAACGTTTTTGCCGAATCCTACGAGCTTGCTTTCAAGAGATGACGGAACGTACTGATACGCGGTATTGTCAGATGTCTTACCGTCTATTGTGGACAGAGCAGGGAACGAGCCGCCGTTGATCTCCAAATAATAATCCCCGCAGAGGAAGTTTGTCGGGTTTTGCGACAGGCGTATATCGGTACCTCTGATAGTACCTGCATTTACTGTGAGGTAAACATCCCCCTCCATACCTGCTATACGCTGAGTGTCATTCATTCCCGCACGACCGAGACAGAACAGAGAGCTGTAGATGTCACCGCCGTTGACGGTTATATGAAGATCTCCCAAGAGAGCCGAGTTTGATGCCCCCGAAAAGACCGCGGTGTCAGTAGCGGAGTTTCCGTTGGCTTTGAAAGTACCGCCGTTTATGATGATATTGACATCTCCTACGGTACCCATCATGTCACTCTCGCCTGTACGCAGATGCCCTCCGTTGAATACATTCCATACACCCGAGCAGACCTCGATCGTGTAGCCGTAGATCTTTGCGGTGTTTCGGTCACCCGTGAACGTAGCTGCCGACAGATCATATCCGCCGTATATGGAGGGAGGAGCTACGCTTGCGAGGGTGGTGATGCCGTAGCCGAACTTTACGTTGTTTCCGCAGCAGAAGAACGCTGTCCCCTCGCTTTGGTCTATTCTTATGCTCTCGAACACCATATCAGAGCCGATGTGTACCGATTGTTTGAGATTGAGAGTAGCACCGTTTTTCTGATAGTAGTTTACAGAATTGTACACGCATGTGAGAGTTACCGATCCGTCCGATGACGGGAAGGCGGCCTTTTCCCCGGTATTTACGGTATAATCTCCGCAGAGCACGACCGTCCCCGATCCGCCCAGCTTGGTGTAAGCTGCCGCCAAAGTGGCAAGAGGAGCCGTGTCGGCAGTACCTTCATTTGCATCCGACCCTGAGTCCGAGAGATATACCACCTGCGGATACTCTGCAGCTCCGGTAAAGATACATAACGCCCCTGCCGCAAACAGCAGCACGGCCGCAGTGATAAAAACAATTAGCTTTTTTGTGTTCATACAGTACCTCATATATGTAATTTTGATAAGAAATAACCCACCAATTGTAATTATAATAAAAAAGCATCACCTGGACAACTGCCTTTTGTTGTTTTTTTGTGAGGATATGTGGGGTATTTTGAAAAAAAGATAAAAACACACCGTCATCAGCCCCATACAGTGGCAAATGACGGTGTTGAGCGTTATGTGTTTTTAAGAAAAAAATATAAAGGCAACACTCAGCTGCGGCAGTTTTTGAAAAAACGCTGCGACCGCCGAATGTCAGCAAAAAAACCTTTGCTCTTTATCTGTTATTGATAAGACGTGTGAGCTCGATAGGATCTACGATCTTGCCGTCTTTGTATACACGCATATTACCGGATGCGATCTCGTCTATGAGAACGACCTCTCCGCCCGAGTATCCAAACTCAAACTTGATATCCCACAGATCCAGACCGATGGTCTTGAGATCGTCCGCTACGATCTTTGTTATCTTGAGAGTCTGATCTTTGAGACTCTCGAACATTTCGCGAGTCATTACCTTCAGTGCAACGAGTCCCTCGCCTGTTACGAGCGGGTCGCCCTTTTCGTCGTTTTTGAAGGTACACTCAACATAGCCGCCCTCGAGAGGTGTGCCGTCCTTGATATACTCTCCGTAACGGCGAATGAAGCTACCTGTAGCTACGAGTCTGCATATTACCTCGAGTCCTCCGCCGCCCAGCTCTTTGCCGAAGCACTCAGCATTCAGAACTTCCATTGTTGCGTTCTCGATATCGGCACTGATATAGTGGGTCTTTATTCCTGCTGCTTTCAGCTTTTCAAAGTAGTATACAGAGGTCTGGAGATTTGCCTTGCCTATTCCGTCGATAGTGAGTCCTACGGAGTTCTCGCCGGGATCGAATACACCGTCTTTGCCTGTGCAGTCATCCTTGAACTTGAGCAATACGTTTCCGTTGTCAAGAGCGTATACGTCTTTTGTCTTTCCTTGATAAACCTTTTTCATTAGAAGCACTCCTTTACAGCTCCGGGGAGCACACCCCGGTCAGAATAATTATTCAACACGAGTATTATAGCACGGATTTATTTATTTGTATATAGTTTTTGGCAAAAAATCTCCGTGCACACGGATTTTTTTCGGGTTTGAAGTGGAAAAAACCACCGTAAGATCCGATAGCCTTTCTTAATCCTCTCTTGTGGTGATCATCTCGCTCGCGTAAGGAAGAGAAAGGATCATATCACAGAAGGTGTGCCACTCTGCGAGCTTATGAGAGCGGCGTGCGTAGTAGATGTTTGCGAGATTTTCGTAGTTTAGTGTGACTGTACGCATCTGGTTGTAGCTTGACGGAAGAAGCTGTATCATGTCGTGCCAATATCGGCGGTCCTTTGTCTGGTTGAATTTCACACGGCATTCTTCCAGATATAGGATAAGTGCATCCAGAGCCGCAATACCTTCGCCGCTGAGCCTGTCATGAGAAAAGTCTTCGCGGCAGAACTCCTTTGCCTGGATCTTGTGCATGGTACTTGTTGAGTTTGCAACAGTACCCACCTTGTAGGTGTCAAATTCCTTCCACCAATAGAGGGGAGCGGTGATATCTACAGATACGAATATCTGCCTTATAAATTTTCTATGGTCTGAGCCTGCACAGCAGAGCTTGCGTGCCAGAGCACGGTCATTTTCTCCGAGGACAAAATTGCCCTCGCTGTCATAGCAGCTGTCCATTCTGTCCCAGCTGTTGAGGGGGTTTCTTGCACCGCGGATGGCGTTTTCCATGTTCATTACCGAGATACGCTCGAGCTTTATCATACTATCACCTCACGGGTTATTATTATATAAAAATTATATTAAAACTATTTTACCAAACAAGCAAAGCCATGTCAAGAAAAAATAAAGACTTCTATCGCCAAGTGCAAAAAACCGCAACAAGAAAAGGGCAAACCGGCAGCTTTCATCATCGAATAATAACATCAAAACAGCATAGCGAATAATGATTTTTTACAAAATGTCTTGACAATTGATCTACGGTATTGTATAATAGTCAAGCGAGTTTACGAGAAGGCCGCTCGCACAGGTACGGAGAAGTACTCAAGAGGCCGAAGAGGCGCCCCTGCTAAGGGTGTAGGTCGGACATAACCGGCGCGAGAGTTCAAATCTCTCCTTCTCCGCCAAAAAGAAACGACAATTTTCGACAGAAGATTGTCGTTTCTTTTTGTTTTTTTCACTTCTCTCTTTTCGTTCTTCTCTCTTCTCTCAAATTGTCGTTTCCAGAGAAAAGATAAGAGAGAAAAGAGAAGAGAAAAGGTAGCTTTGCTTCGCAAAGCATAGATTTGAATAACGAAATATGATGCTTTGCGGACAATTGGAAACGTATGATTGCGTTTAGAATTGTAAGGGTTCGAATTCGTTCGCAAAACTGCCGAAAATATCTTTTTTATAGTCCTTACACAAAAAATTCCTCGGATGTTTTCCGGGGAATTTTTTACCTTTTACCTTTTACCTTTTCACTTTTCTCTCCCGAAAGGAATTTATTTGGAAGTAATAAGTAATAGGTAATAGTGAAGAAGTAAGGTAGCTTTTCGCTTTGGCGAAAAGCTTTTTTATATAATATCAACTCTCGCTTCAAGTTTTCGAAGCAGTTGACTGCTTTCAAAAACTGTGCTACAATAAATGAAAGAAAGGCGGTGGAATCCTGCGTGGAATTTTCTCATTGCGATCATAACGAAAAGTACTTGACACTCCACGATTGTATTGCCGAGCGGGCATATCTGGACAACGGAAAGCTGGGATTTGAATTCAGTGACGGATTCTGGATTTCACCCGAACACCCCGAAAGCAATTTGTCCGAGCTTGTAAGAACGGATTTTTCCAAGGTTGAGTATACGTTAGAGAGCAGTATCGGTTGCGAAGTCGTTGTTTATGTTTTTGAAAAGACCTTTTTTAAGAAAACATTAAGAACTAAATGGACAGTTGAAGAATTAGTAGATAAAATCAACGGCGGAAAATGCAAATTGGAAATGTTGTACCAATACATTGATTGCAATTGCCGTATCGTAGAATGTGCGTTGAGATCAGATAAAAAACCGTATTATAGAGAGTGCCTGATGCGGATATATGCCACTGAGGTCAGCTACTATTGGAATAATTTGCGTGAGGACATGACTTGGTAAATATATTATGATTATCAGTGATGCAGTTTAGTATTTACCTTTTCTGCTTTAGGCGAGCAATTTTTTCAGGAATTAGTCCAAGTGATATTCTTCACAGCAAACAAGGAGTAATGCATTGAAAAGAACCTTTAATATATTAGGAAATATTCTTATCATCGGTATGATGGTATGGAGCCTTTTGGAAATATTGGCGCTTCCGGCGTTTTTCGTTTTTCTCGGCGTTTTGAATTCTTTGCCGTGGCAGTATTACGTTATCTCCATCGGCGGCTATTTCGGATTGCTCGTTATAGCCGAGATCGTTGGATATTTCGTGGTTAAGGCTTTAGATAAAAAATATACTCCGTTTATCTTGAGAAAGATAAGAAAATTTTTTCCAAAGGTTGAAAATAAATAAGCGTTTGGCATAAGTGGGGTGTACACGGTTGCCGAACGAGAAAAGGAGAAAAGAATGATTACATCCTCCCCCGAGTTCTGGGCGGCGATAGATAAGCTGGTTTCGGAATCGGAAATAATTATAGACAGACCCAAAGGATCCGCTCACCCGAGGTTTTCCGATTTTGTCTACCGCGTGGATTACGGATATTTAAAGAACACCTCCTCCATGGACGGCGGCGGTATC
>JAZNOK010000104.1:0-26597 GCA_045580775.1 Eubacteriales bacterium | reverse complement strand
CATCGGGAGCAGTAGTTACGGCGTCGGGAGCAGTAGTTACAGCGTCGGGAGCTGTGGTTGCAGCATCGGGAGCTGTGGTTGCAGCATCGGGAGCTGTGGTAACAGTAGAACCGCCGAATGTGATAGTCTTGCCCTGCTCGTCAACGACATCTCCGTCGAAATCAGCGAAGGTATCAGCTGTTACAGAAGCCTTGATCTCGTCACCGACAACTATAGTACCGTTTCCTTTGTATGAGGAAAATCCGAGAGAGTGGAGGAATGCATAAGCACCTTCCTCAACTACGAGGGGAGTATTGAGTCTTGCATACTCAACATCGTTCTGAGAATGATCGAAAGTAACATTAGGACCGATAACGAGCTTAGCACCGGCATTGATCTTCATGACAGATGCAGCGAGCTTACCTGCGGCTACGTTTTGGTCATGCTTTGAACGGTCGATGATCGTGATATCGTCAAAGATCAGATCGCATGCTACGTTCATGGTGCACTGGTTAGCGATCATGAACATACCGGTCTGTGTACCCTGTGTGTCGGGAATGCCGTTGCCGTCTGCATCAGTCGTGCCGTCGATAGTACCGGTATAGTTGTTATTACCGTCAACGCCTGTGATGAGTACAGGCGAGGTCGTAGCGGAGAATGTTCCGTTACCGCCGAAGTACCCCTTGCCGACTACTACCATTGTACCGCCGTCAGCCATCTTGGTGTGGAGCTTGCCGCCTGTGGACCAGCCTGTGGGATGGAAGTAATTGTCTGCATCCGAGCCTGTTTTGTCACCTTTACCGTTGAAGCCTATGTACAGCTTGTAGCTTGAAGATACTGTCGGCTCGTCGGGCAGAGTGACATCTGCACTTGCTATCATCGCGAACGGAACTGCCATGAGAACGCAGAGCAGAGCCGCTGTGATGATAATGAGATTTCTTTTCATCTTGTTCTTTCTCCTTTTAATAGATTATTCCGAAAAACCGGATACTGATCCAGTTTATACGTGCACATGATACCACAAATGTTTTGATTTGTAAAGGGTATTTTGTGTTTTTGTTTTGTTTGTTAACAAATTTTTACTGACACTTTATGCGTTATGCACAAGCTACATGACGTATGACCGCTATGATGTCGCGGTTGTTGATCTTTCCGTCAGAGTTTGTATCTGCCACAGAAGTATTGAAAACACTCAGACTCCAGCCGGAGAGATAACGTAAATACAGAGAAATATCCGTGTTTGTCACGGCTCCGTCTTGGTTTACATCCATTGACAGCGGAGGGAGATACTCTTGTGCCTCTATGCAGCCGACCGTGCCTGATTGCACATAGCCTGCATCTGAGAGAAAATAATATATTCTGTTTGAGTCTGAGAAGAGATAGACAGGATATACAGCACAGTTCTGAGAGCAGGAGGAAGAGCAGTAGTGATACAGGGTACTGAGCGTGGTGTGTGTGCCGTGCTCAATTGAGTATTCATATACCGCAGCACTGCCGCCGCGTGAGTTTGCCGCAACGTAGTAGAGCCTGTCTGCGTATCCGCAATAGCCGAGCAGGGGTCCCGGATAGTATCCGCCGCTTCCGTCATGCAAGTATGCGTTTGAGTCAACCGAAAAGAGAGTGCGTGAGTTGCCGAGTTCAATATCGTATCGGCATACAGTCGAGCTTTGGCTGAAGTAATAGAGTCCTCCTTCGTATGGGTGTACCCAGGTATCCAGCTCTATCCAGGGTGCGGAGTCGTATTTGCCCGAATATGAAAGAGTGCTTCCGTCGCTGATCACCCAGTCTGTCGAGCCGTTTGAGAGTGTGTGACCGAAGTTCTCAGCCGATCTGAACAGATAGTCATGCATTACTCTGCCGGGCAGGTCGGATACAGGATCGTCCCATGTCAGATCACACAGGAACCACTCCCCGTCGAGGCGAATGGCGTTCCATGCGTGCACAAGGCCGTCGGAGAGAACTGCCTTGTTTTCTATTCCCTCACGCGAGAGCAGATCTGAGTAGAGAAGTGTGTATGCCTGACATACGCCTTTTTTTTGCCGGAGCATGTTGTAGACGTCATATATGTTGTAGTCGAGATCGTACTGATAGTTTGTTACTATGTACTCGTGGTAAAAAACCGCCTTTTCGATATCAGAGTCGAGATGAGAGCCGAGATACAATATATCTGCTATCATATCCTCGTATTCACTCTTGGCATCGGTCAGGGTACTGCCTGACATTGTGTACTGAGGATATATGCAATAGACATAGACATTATCACCGACGGTCACATAGCTGTAGTTGTATTCGTATGCAACGTAGAACTGATCGGGTGCTGCATATACGCGTGCCTGCTGAAAGGCATCAAGATCCCTGATCTTGATCCTGTAGCCTTTTTGGTAAATGGGTATCTCGTCCATACATTGACTGTGCATCTGTACAAAGTACCCGAGCATGCCTGAGTCGATCTCGCTTGCCGCTTTGACACCGTCGATGGAGCTTGTGCCGTATTTGACTATCACACCGTCGGCATAACCGAGCTCAAGTTCGGTCTCAGCCGACACAGAGATCACGGACAGCAGTATCAGGATCGAGATCGAGCAGAGTATGATTGCCGACCTTTTCAGGAGCGTAAGGCTGCGTGCTGCCTTTTCGCTGTAGTTTTTTTTGCGTAGGTTCATTTTTTCACCTCTCCTTTGCTATCTATCAGTTTGATAATATCAGACGAGCTGATGTGAGCACATTCGTACAGGCTCTTTCCTTTCTCTCCGAACAGAGCCCCATCCTCTATTGCAAGAATGTCTATGCATGCAGAGCCTACGCTGTCAGGGTAATACCGGCGGAAGATGTCTGAGAGCATCATTCCGACACAGCCTGAGCGTATGCATTCCTCGGCAAATATAATATGCTCTGCTCCCTCGAGCAGAGGAGCAGTCTGTGCCGCTACTTCATCAAAAGGCATGAGCTGTTGTAGCATTACCGCTCCTGCATCTATGCCCCGCTCTGAGAGAAGCTGCACGGCACAGAGGACCTCTGCTGTGAGCTTTCCGTAGGTGACGATGACGGTGCGGGGGGTGTTTTCGTAGGTCTTTTTCGGGCTGAGAGTGCCATCAGGGGCAAATGCCGCATTCACAGCATCACATTCTCCGCTGTTGGCATAACGCACAGCCGAGGGGGATGGAAGAGACGCGGTCTTTTTCATCGCTGTATGAAGCGAGCCGAAGCTCATCGGAGCATACAGAGTCATGCTCGGTATTGCAGAGAGCATCTGGATATCGTATATTCCGTGATGCGTAGGACCGTCGCCTGCAGCCAGAGCCGCACGGTCAATGAGTATAGTGACGCCCAGCCCCTGCAGAGCGATATCATGGATAATGTTGTCATAGCCTCTTTGCAAAAACGAGGAATAAACAGCAAAGTAAGGATGCATCCCTCCTGCCGCCAGTCCGGCACAGAAGGTCAGAGCATGCTCCTCCGCTATACCTACATCAAAGAACCTGTCCGGGTATACAGAACGAAAATCCCCGAGTCCGGTGCTTTCGCACATAGCAGCGGTAACAGCACAGATGCGTCTGTCCTGCTCTGCCATATCTACCAGATACTCCCCTGCCTTCATGGAGAAGTTGACGGCTTGTGCCGTACCTTTTGGCGGGATACCGTGGTATTTGTTCGGTTCGCGTTCGGCAGGACCGTAGCCTTTGCCCTTTTTTGTCTTGAGATGGACTATGGAGCTCTCGCCCTTTTCCTTTGCGGCGAGAAGCAGATCCCGCACGCTTTCGTAGTCGTTTCCGTCAGCAGGACCGAGATAGAACAGCCCCATCTCCTCAAAGTAGTTTGAGGAGTAGAGGGTGTTTTTTATAAACTGCTTGGTCGAGCGGACTGCGTTATATACAGGCTTTCCCACCAGCGGCAGGGAATTGAGGACGTTTTGCGTTCTTTCCTTTACCTTGTGGTAGCCTCGGGAGGATCGGATGTTTGCGATATGCTTGGCAAAGCCCCCGATGTTTCGGGAGATCGACATTTCATTTTCGTTTAGGACTACTATCATGCGGAGATCTCGCTCGCAGTTGTTGAGAGCCTCGTGTACCATTCCTCCGGTGAACGCTCCGTCGCCGAGCACAGCAATACTGAAGCTGTCTTTGCCGCAGATCCTGTCAGCATGAGCAAAACCGAGTGCCGCGGATACGGATGTGCTCGAGTGTCCTGCACCGAATGGGTCATGCTCGCTTTCGGCTCTTTTGGTAAAGCCGCTCATTCCTCCGGGAGTACGCAGAGACAAAAAATCCCCACGCCTGCCTGTCAGCAGCTTGTGCACGTAGCTCTGATGTCCCACATCGAATATGAAACGGTCATTCGGAGAGTCAAAAACGCGATGCATAGCCACCGTCAGCTCGACCACACCGAGATTAGACGCCAGATGCCCCCCTGTGATCTTGACATTCTCTACGAGAAAGTGCCGTATCTCCGAGCAGAGAGCGGGCATGGCGGACTCGGGAAGGGCCCGCAGATCGGAGGGGGAGTTTATTTTATTTAACAGCGGATATTTTTGTTTGTTGTCGGTCATATTTTTTTACCTGCACAAAAGATCCGTGCGGATCATTTTTGAAAATCGTATACTTTTCCTTCTATATATTAACATAATGCGACAAAAAAAGCAATAGATGCAAAAATACACTAAAATTTTTTTACTCTTTTTTTGCCAAAAGGTTGTTTTGGTGCAAGATTTGATGTATAATAACCGAGTAGAGCCGAAAGCTCACAAAAATAACATCTGCCCGTGGCACAGCTGGATAGCGCGTCAGACTCCGACTCTGAAGGCCGAAGGTTCGAATCCTTTCGGGCAGGCCAAAAAGAGACGACAATTTTCGACAGAAGATTGTCGTTTCTTTTTGTTCTGTTCACTTTTCTCTTTTCGTTTTTCTCTCTTCTCTAAAATTGTCGTTTCCAGAGAAAAGATAAGAGAGAAAAGAGAAGAGAAAAGGTAGCTTTGCTTCGCAAAGTATTGATTTGAATAACGAATTATGATCTTGATAGCTTACTCTCGATTGCTGAAGAAATTAAGAGAATGCTTATTGCATCCTTGAATACTGCAAAGGAGAACAGCAAATGAACAAATAGATTGTTGAAGATTGGGCTTTTGATGTAGAAGTAATTGACGGAGAAGCAAAGAATTGCAGACTTGGATTAGAAAAGGGAGACGTTTTTCAGTTTGAATATGAAACACCTCAAAGTTTCTGCCCTCGAGCTATGGCGGAAATTTATACTTGGTGTGAGGTAGTTAGATGTGGCGGTGACTTTACATACAGAGGTGCAAAAGATAAATATAAAATAGAAATTCCTTGTCCGTGCCATTGCTTGCAATTTTGTCTTACCGCTGTTCCTATAAATAGAGATGAAAATGGAAACTATATTAACAATAGCAAAAATTCTGACTAATGAACTGCGAGAGTTTGAATTCATACGCAAAAATGCCGCAAATATCTTTTTCGTAGCCCATAGACAAAAGGAGCTGTCTCATTAAGGCGGCAAAAAAAGAAGGGGGCTGTCTCAAATGCGTTTTTTTCGCATTTGAGACAGCTCCTTTTTCATTTGTATGAAATTGCGGTTTTTTGCACCTGTCATATATACCCACGCAGGGTATCTCTCACTATACCGATAAATTCCCTCACGGCAAAGTGCACTATCAGAGGTGAGTCGAAGCTCGCCGATATGCTCCATGCAGGGATATCTGTTTGCTTTTTCAGAAGGCGTATAGCTCTGAAAATGTGAAAATTGCTCGTTACTATGGCGATGCTTTCGTATTTTTCGCCTATGATGTCCAGAGAGTATCTGATGTTTTCGGCAGTATCGCGGCTCTTGTCCTCGAGGATTAGCCGAGATGGGTCGATCCCCATCGAACTGAGCGTCCTGTACATACATTCCGCCTCGCTTATATCCTCATCATCTCCCCTGCCCCCCGATAAAACAGCCACGGTATCCGGGTTTTTCTCCAGGTACTTGTATGCTGCCAGTATACGGCTGTGCAGAGCTTTTGACGGTTGATCTCCTTTTACTGCTGCTCCCAGAATAATGATGCAGTCTGCTCCGTCAGGGGCGTTACCTCCTGCCTCCGCTATCAGAGCCGCCTCAAAAACGCAAAACGCCGTTGCCGCCGCGGATATAAGAACAGCCGTACAAATGCACACAAGGTTTTTCGGTATTCCTCCGAAAAAGAGAAACACAAACCCCAAAAGAGCAAAAAACACCCCGCCCGCCGGCCATATCCATATTACCGACGTGCGGATCGTGCCGTATGCCAAAACTATAAAAAAGTATGCGATGCACAGCACACAACCGAGAAAAAAGCCCGCCGCACGCAGCGGATACAAGGCTTTTTTTGATCGAGCGGGACCTGATCGCTTTTTTTCTCTAGTGGTGCTTTTTATCTTTTCGACTTTTTTCATTTGTTATTCCTCTGATGATCCTGCCATCTTGTGTTGAGTGAAAATGACACCGAACAATGCCCTCTCAGAGCTGCTTTGCACGGTCGAAAAACTCCTCTCGGCTCATGCTGACATTGACTGCACTGAGAAGAGCGTTCGGGCTGAGATGCGGAGGAAGGCCGTTAGCCTGACAGAAGCGGGCTCTTTTCTCACATGAGCCCTCACACCCGGACATCCCTGCTTCAAATAGGTCGAGCTTTGTGATTTTTTCGCTGTTTTTCGGTGCTCCGTCGCGAAAAGGCAAAAACATCTGCCGCAGTATATCCGCATCTATCCCCTCCACGCCGAGCGTGCCTTCGGCTGAAGGGTGCTTTTTTCTTTTTTCCTTTCCCTCTATTTTCGGGGTGTAGAGCTGATACAGCTTGTCCTTTGGGACGGCAGAGCAGATGTGTGAGCGTATCAGAGTCCCCGCTCCGTCGCTGTCGGTGAGCACGATTACTCCGTTTTCCGCTATCCGTCGGAAGAACGCAAGCTTCTCTTTTTGTTTAAACAGCGAAAAACCCCCTGTTGTGAATATGTCAGCGTCAAGTATCGAGTCGAGCTTGATCTTGTCATATTTTCCCTCTACAATGATCGGAATGCTGATGGGTATTTTGTCGCTCATTGCCTCTCCTTTCCCGAGGGCAGGTCATCTTAGCTGTGAGATGGAGCACAGCAGCCTCTCGAGCACTATTTCATCCGAATACAAGAGCTTCATGTCACTGTCCGCTTCAACGCATAGTGCTACAGCAGTCTCCAGCCGCTGTGCGGGGATGGTTTTGGCTGTTTTGGCGTACAGCTTTGCCTTGTATTCGTGAATTTTCAGTTTTTTTGCTATAGCTGCCTCATCAGCTCCCGCCTCGCACAGCTCCTTTACCTGAGATAGGGTAATGTATACCGAGCAGATGCTCGCGAGAATAGATTTGGGCTTTAGCTCATAGCCGCTTTTCTTATTTTCGGCGAGAATGCGGAACAGCTCCTTTGTGTTTGCCTCGAGCAGAGCATTCGCCAGGGCAAATGCTCCTATCTCCTCATTTTTCGGGCAGAGATAGATTATATCATCACGGCTGACTCTGCTCTCGCCCTTTTGGTGCTTGTATGCGGCGACCTTGTCTATCTCGTGTGCCAGCAGCTGCATGCTTCTTCCGCATCTCTGCACCATAAACAAACAATCACTTTCGGATATCTCCAGCTTTTCATGAACGAAGTGCCTCGATATCCATGCGGCGAGTTTTTGAGGGGTGGTTTTGTCGAGGACAAGGACCCTTACGTCCTCCCCGAGAGCGGCTGTGACCTTTTTGTGGGTCTTTGAGCCTTTTTGTGTGTCGTAGAGATCCGCATCCGCATAGAGCACAAGTACACATTCCTCGTTTTCGAGAGTACTGTCAACGATCCCCCTCAGTTGTTTTAGCAGAGAGTCCTTAGCTTGGTTGAAGTTAAATCCCGACAGCTCGCACAGCCGCCTCTCTGCCATAAAAGGTGTCATAGTCACAGCCTCAGACAAAGAGCCAAAGCCCCCGTCGAGGTAATTTACCTGAGTGTGGTTAAACCCGGCGAGACTTTCGTCACCGAGGACAGAGGAGCGTATCTGAGAGAGATAATGGTGCTTTAGGTACTCTTCCTCTCCCGCTATGAGATATACGCCTGACAGCGTACCGCACAATGATGCCCTGAGATCGGCTTCTTTTATTTGCACTCGCACGCCTCCAGTCTTATTCTGGCTCTCTCGCACCTCATGCCGCCTGCGTCGATCGAATACTCCGCGATCAGCACTCCGCCGTGCTCAGAGAGGTTGTTTTCGAGTTTTTTTGTAGTGACCGCCATCTCTATCGGCATGTATGGGGTTTGATATGTGCAGATGTGTCGTTTTCCCTGCTCGAGCACCATAGCCATGCGGTAAGCACCCGAACGGAGCAAAGTAACAAGAGCGGGTGCATGAGTGTCAAAGTTCACACTTGTGACAGCTCCCTCCATTCCGGTAAGCTCACTTTCGTCATAGCACAGCGAGTATTTGCCGTCAGAAGTGAGCAAAAGCTCCCCTTCGGTGAAAAACTCCACCTGTTCGCTCTCGCACTCGGCATTATCCGAAAGAGGAGCAAAGCCCCCCTTGGGTATTTCTTTGTAGTCGGACTGCTCCGATCTTATGGTGATATTGAATTTCTTTTTTTGTGTTTTTGCTTTCATAGTAGCTGTCTCTTTTATGATCTCGTTTATCTGAATTTGATATGCATATTTTTTCAGTTTATTTTAACATACAAAGCAATAAGTGTCAAGGACGCAGACTGTTTTTACACGGATAAACGAACACCGCAGATAAAACAATAATAGAGAAAGAGATAATAAAAAACAAAAATATATTCGCCTCGGAAAGGAGAAAAAATGAAAGATAAAAAAAGCGTAAAACCAAAGGTGAGAAACGCTGTGAGGGCGGGGGCAATTATGCTTTGCGTGTTTATGTGTGTGCTCTCGGTGTCTGCGGACAGTTTGCCGTGTGAGGTCGGAAGTGCGGAGTTTTATTCTGTACGCGAGCTTATAGCGAGGGTAGCGGAGGCGACAGTGCCCGAAGGCTCATATACGGCACGGCAGGCTGTTTGTGCATTGATAGTGAACAGATGGCGGGATGCGAGGTTTGCTGATGATGTGAGAAGCGTGATATATGAGAGCGGAGCGTTTGAATGTGTCAGGAGGGCGGACTTTGACAAAATAGAGCCGTCTTATATATCGCTTGTTGCGGCGAGGGACGCATTGCTCGGATTTGACGTAACTATGGGGGCTTTGTATTACCGTCGGGGATATCCGTCAGAGCGTGCGGGAGCGAGCTTTTATCATGACGGACTGTTGTTTTACAGGGATAGAGATGCAATGAAAGGCACGGGATAGTAATTGATCTTCTTTTGTGAAAAGACCGAGAAATAATAAAAAACGCCGTTTTTTCGTTTAGCAAAAAGGAAAATGGGATGCAAAACCCCTTCGGTCGGTTTGTGCATCCCATAATTTGTGCATCCCATAATATGTAACTTTGTTTGTGAGCAGTATGCTTTCTCTTTTAACAGATTATCAGAGTAGCGTCAGCTGTATCACAGAGCGTATTTTTCCTTGTAGTTTTGGTAGAGCTCTGAATACCCCGAGCCGTCCGAGTGTCTTACTTCGCTGAGGTATTTGTGGATATCCAGCTCCCGTCTGTCTATCTCAAGCACACATCCCGCGATATTTGAGCAGTGGTCGGAGATCCTTTCGAGATTTGTGAGAAGATCCGAGAGTATAAAGCCCATTTCGATCGTGCATTCGTTTTTCTTGAGTCTTTGTATGTGCTTTGTCTTCAGCTGTACAGCCAGTCCGTCTATGACCTGCTCGAGAGGTTCTACAGCGGCGGCACAGGAAAGGTCACTTTTGCAAAAAGCATCCAGAGAAAGATCCAGAGTCTCCTCTACGGCTCTTATCATGACAGAGAGCTCTGCCTTTGCATCATCCGAAAAGTCCAGCCCCTTGTCTGATATCTCTTCAAAAGACGAGGAAATGTTGAGAGCATGGTCGCTTATCCTCTCAAAGTCTCCGATAATATGAAGAAGCATGCTTACCTCGTTGCTGTCAGCGACAGACAGCTCCTTCGATGATATTTTGACCAGATACGAGCCGAGCTTGTCCTCGTACATATCTGCCTTGCTTTCATCCTCGACCAGCCTCGATACCAGCTCCGTGTCGAATTTGTCCATCAGAGAGAGGGAGCCTCTGAGTGTGTCTACGGAGAGCTTTGCCATGTCCTTTGCTACAGAGCTGCAGCGTTCAACGGCAATAGAGGGTGTTGCGAGGAGTCTGTCGTCGAGCAGCTGCAGACTGTCGTCCTTGTCGTCGGAGATGAGCTTGCAGGCAAGAGATACGAGCAGAGAAGAGCACGGCAGGAGTATGAGCGTTGCGAGCACGTTGAAGGTAGAGTGAGCTATAGCTATCGTGAGCTCGTTTGCCGAGGAGTAGAGAATATCGAAGTGAACGAGATTGGTTACGATCAGGTATAGCGGAAGGAGCATAGTTGTTGCAACTATGTTAAAGAGCAGATGCACCATAGCGGTACGTTTTGCATTCTTGGAAGCACCGGTAGACGAGATCACCGCCGTGACGCATGTTCCTATGTTCTGTCCCATGATTATCGGGATACAAGCATTAAATGTGATCTGCCCGGTGGAGGAGAGAGCCTGCAGAATACCGACAGAAGCGGAGGAGGACTGTATGATCGCCGTGACGACAGCACCTACCAGCACTCCGAGGATCGGATTTGAGAACAGAGTGAACAAACGAGCAAACGCAGGGCTGTCCTTCAGTCCCGATACCGATGCTGACATTGCGTCCATTCCGAACATCAAAACAGCAAACCCGAGCAGAATAAGTCCGAGGTCCTTTTTCTTTGGGTTGTTGATGAACATATACAGTATGATACCTATCAGAGCCAGTATCGGAGTAAAGGAGGAGGGCTTGAGAAGTTTGAGCCAGAGAGTGTCTCCGTCAATACCCGAGAGGGAAAGTATCCATGCGGTGACAGTAGTACCGATGTTTGAGCCCATGATGATGCCGACAGACTGACGCAGAGTCATCAGTCCCGAGTTTACAAATCCGACCACCATGACCGTGGTAGCGGAGGAGGACTGTATTACCGCGGTTACAGCGAGTCCGAGCAAAAATCCCTTGATCGGAGTGGATGTCATCGAGCTGAGAATGCTTTTGAGTTTGTTTGCGGCACATTTCTCCAGCCCCTGACCCATCAGGTTCATACCGAACAAAAACAGAGCCAGACCTCCTATGAGGTCGAGCACGTCAAACAGTGTCATTTTCTATTACCTCTTTTCATGTCAATTGTAACTTGCGTATTGATTTCCAATACGCCGCTAATTTTACCGACCGAAGGTTAAATGTGAAACCGCATTACTGTTAATTTCCGGTTAAATAAAGAGAAACAGAGCTTGAAAAGAGCTTTTTTATATGATATTATTACTGCAGGAAAAGGTTTCATCTCAGCACAGCAAACACTCTCAGATCAGTACAACAAATATTTTTGCTTTTCGGAGGATAGTATTATGGCGTATCAGCAGTATTTTACCGATCCAGGCCACGTAATGCAGAAAAAACAGGTCTACCAGAGCATGTATATGGAGGGAGCAAAGACACTCAGAATAGAAAAAGAACCCCTCTCGCGTCCGTTTGAGGGCTTTGGTGTTTGCCTGACAGAAGCTTCCTGCAAGAACCTCATGATGATGGACCCGGCTGAACGCAGAGAACTGCTTCGCACCGTCTACACCGAGGATGGGCTCGGACTTTCTGTAGCAAGAATATCAATAGGCTCGAGCGATTACTCCTCTGAGCTTTATTCGTACGATGACGAGGATGGTGACACATCCCTTGAGCATTTTTCGGTAGAGCGTGACAGCAAGTATGTATTCCCTGTACTCAAAGAGGTGCTGGATATATGTCCGGATCTTTATATCTTTGCTTCTCCCTGGTCTCCTCCCGGCTGGATGAAGACGGGCGGAGGTATGTGCGGTGGATATATGAGAGAGGAATATATCGAGTGCTATGCGGACTATATAATCAGGTTTCTGTGCGAGTATGAGAGCAGAGGGATCCATGTGAGTGCTCTCACGGTACAAAACGAACCCGAAAACACCCAGCAGGGCAGAATGGCGGCATGCGTATGGCATCCCGACACCGAGGCACGCTTTGTATGTGCACTCAGAAAGAAGCTGACCGAGTGCGGTATGGATACCCGTATATGGCTCTTAGATCATGCTTTTAATGCCTGGCATAGGGTGAAGTGGCAGCTCGATACCTATCCGACATTGGCAAAAGACTCAGGTGGAGTGGCGTTTCACTATTACGGAGGCAACATAGAAGACCCCGAGGCTCTTTATGAGAAGTACCCTCAGATGGAATATCACTTTACCGAGGCGGGTCCGAGACTGTATGACAACTATGACTCAGACTGGTGCAAATGGGTCAACATGATGTCGCGTACCATGGCATGCGGCTATTCTACCTTCTGCGGGTGGAATCTGATGCTGGATGAGATGGGAGGACCGAATATAGGGCCGTTTATGTGCGGAGGACTCATCACACGCGACACGCGTGACGGGTCTCTCAGATACAGCGGACAGTACAGGGCGTTTATGCAGGTGTCGCATTTTGTACGTCCGGGTGCAAAGATATATCCCATCAGAGTCAGTGCAAATGCGACCAGTATGACCCATTATCCAAAGAACGCCGAGGGGGTCGTCGGATGTGCTGCAGAGAACACCGACGGCAGCTTTGTCCTGTTGCTCTCAAACCACAACAACGATAAAAGACAGGTGCAGTTTGAGCGTGACGGACGTTGGTATTATGTCGAGCTTCTTGCAAATTCCGTCAACACTGTCACGGATATAGACTAAAAAAAGCAGGGGAGATCCGCTGAATCGGATCTCCCCTGCTTCTTATCTGAACATATCAATGGCGGCGGAGACGGTAGAAATATCGGGGTTTTGAGAAAGGTCGGATATCATGACCGTGCCGTTGTCGGCATACACAGCATGCATTCCCACAGCATCCAGAGCCTGTGCGTTGATGTAGTCTATGCCGTTTATCTGAGTTTGAGGAGCGTCAATACTCTTGCCTATGGCAGACTCCAGCCATGCCTTCGGCAGATAGAGCACAGCATCCTTATATACAGGAGAAGGGATGTTATTTATGTTTGTGCGGTGTGAGTATATGTATGCGTAGCTGCGGTCGGTGTGCATCATGATACACTCGGAGTAGGATAGGGTGCTCTTTGGCGTGAGTTTGGCTGAGTCTGCACGCATGGTCTTGTTTTGGGCGGTGTTCTCTATGCGTATCTCATATACCTGTCCTGCATTCAGCGTGAGCGTGCCCAATTCCTCCCAGCCTGCCTTTGATCCTGTGTCAAATATGCACAGCTGTTTTCCGTCTGAGTAGACGGCGGCTTTTTGCTTTTGTACTTTTGATGAGGACTCGACGTTATATACAGAGAGGATATACTCGCCGCTGACCGAGGCTTTCTCGCTCCAGCTGACATAATCGCTCTCTGTTGCGTTGAGCTTGTATTCGGATGCGTACTCAGCTCCGATGACAGAGCTTCTTTTCCAGCCTCCGGAGTTTTTGTAGGAGGAGGAGCGGGTATTGACCAGTATCTCTCCCACACTTTCCGTGGCAGAGTATACATCCGGATAGTGAGCCGCTTCTTTTGTGACTTCGCCGTCATTTGAGCTAAAGCACACCTCGTCTATGTACAGCCATCCGTCAGAGCCGCCTTTTGTGCGGACAGTCAGGGTAGCTGTGTTTGCGGTGACGGGGATAGAGTCTATAGTAACCTTCTGCCATGTGTCGGATGCAGGTATGTCCACGCTTATGCTCTTCTCCCCATGGTCTGTTACGGTAAGTGTGCACAGCTCATTTTTTTGTGAAGAGCGAACCGTCACGCTTGCACTGTAACTGCCGTTTGGTATGTTGTAGAGCTTTTGATAGGTCGAGACGTCAAACGCCTTTGTGCTCTTGTGTACGAGCATGCAGTTGCCTGAATATGCCTGATCCGATCTTTCGATATACGAGGCGTGTGTGTCTCCCTTCTCGCAGAAGGACAGCGGAGTTTGCATGTCGGTCTTGCTTTGGTGGCCTATGTTGTCGTTGTATTCAAAGCCCCCTGCACCTATGAGGTTGATGTCCTTTAGGGGCTTTGCGTAATATCTGAAATACTCAAAGCTCGAATATGCAGGCAGCAGAGAGTCATTGATACTTCCGCTCATCGAGGTGTTGGCAAGTGCAGTCAGCCATAGAGCCTGCTGGGAGTAAAAGAGCGGCTGATCTTTTGCATCTACCGTGTGCATGAGCTTGCCGTCGAGATACCAGCTTATCCTGTCAGGCATCCATTCAAACCCGCAAACCGCCTCTCTTTTTGAGAGTGAGGGTACTGTGTACTTGTTTATGTCTCCGTATACCGTACCTATCTTGTAGTTGAGGTTGAAGGATATGGTATCGGGCTTGTTTGAGTCAAACTCAAACCCGTCTATCTCAAAAACGGTGTTTGCCTTCGGCAGGGATATACCGTTGCCCGAGCCTCCCATCAGCCAAAAAGCACTGTGCAGTCCTCCGCCTTCGGCAAAAAGGGTGCACTTTGTTTCATAATAGCCGTATCCGAACAGCTCCTTTGATATGATGCCTCCGCCTGTGTAGGTGTTTTTTTGTTTGTCAAACTTGATCTTCAGCTTTCCGTCCGCGACGCTGACGTTGGCTGCCAGGTTAGATCCTCCGCCCTTTTCGTCTGTGCGGTAACGCCACTTGGACAGATCGAGCGGAGAGTCGAAGTTCTCCTCGAACATCAGGCTGTAGCTGCCGCTTACAGGCAGGTTGTGGCTTGGGTCTTTTTCAGTGTCGGATGTCTGCGAACTGTCCGAGGTGGAGGTGTTCTCGGTCTGCACAGAAGAAGATTGCGATTGCTCTTCGGCAGAGTCTTTTTTTGTACCGTCAGAGCCGGGTGTGCATCCGAGCATGAGCATCATACATAGAAATATACCTGTGAAAAAGCAAAGAAAAGATAAAGATTTTTTTGAGTGAGCCATAGCTTATTCCTCTTCGTATTTGTACAGAGATATGTTGTATACGCAGGCATGCCTGATGCCTCCGGTTTTCTTTAGCAGTATGCGGAGCTTGTCCGTTTCGATTCCGCACAGATCCGGTTTGTTTACCCTTTGATAGTTATCGGATACCGATACAATAGTTTTCATGCCGCACTCTGTCTGTGCCAGCACCTCATAGTCCGTGATCAGCTCCGGCATGACCGAAAAGTCATACGAGCGGGAGTTTCTGTATTCACGGTTGAGTCCGGAGTCGAATGTGATCACCATCCTGCCCAGCTTTTGGCGGTGAGGGAGGGTGATGTCTATGTACTCACCTTCGCACGTTCCGTCTGAGACCCACATATTTGTGCGTCCGTAGGGACGGGTGTAGCCGTTATTTAAGAACTGAGCCGAGTGTATATATCCGGTACTGAAGCAAAACGACAGCTGAGGCTGACGGTAGATATAATCCTTTACACAGAGCTTGTAGGCATCCCATGTGGTCTCCCGCTCGTTTTTGTGCTTGACAAGTGACACCGTCAGAGGCGTGATCTCTCTTTTGTAGCCGATGCTGACAGACTCGTTTTTGTCAATGTCTACAAAAACATAACTGTCCTTTCCGCCGCCGCCCAGCGGCAGAGAAACAACGCTGCCCTCCTCACCCGATGCCATAGACAGATCTACCGAGCCTTCGTATATCAGAGTATGCGGGTCGTAGCTTTCCGTGTTTGAGGGTAGGTATACTCTGTAGGTGAGGGAGGTGTCTTTGCTTGCATGTACAAGCAGCTGCATCTCTGAGCAGCAGTCTGCTACAGGTGTAACTATAGCAAATCCCTCGCCGTCTGTCATTTTTTTGTAGCCGTCGGGGATGAGCATGCTTTGCGGTGTGAGAGTGGATGAAACGCTGATATTACACTCACGTGCTATGTCATTCGGATCCGACAGAGGATGGGAGATCACTGTGTGGTCAGCTGCCCGGAGCAGGGATCTGAGGGTGTGCATGTGGTGAGTGTAGATGTCGGCGGGCAGACACTTTTTGTCTGTGCATACGGCAGCCGCGGTTCCTACCGCCTGACCGAGCATAGACAATGTTGCTATCAGACGTGTTGCACCGTGAGCCACGTGAGATGCCGAGAGGCATCTGCTCGCCATCATGAGGTTTTTTATGTTTTTTGAGTAGAGAGCACGGTAGGGTATTTTGAATATTCCCTTTAGTATGTAATGGCGGTTCTGTATATCGTCAGAGTATATACCCTCGAGCGAGTGAAGATCAATGCTCCAGCCGCCCCAGCCTACCGCGTCCTCCCATTGTGTCTGTTCGGTTATGTCGTTTTGTGTGAGGATGACATCGCCTACGAGCCTTCTCCATTCACGTTTGCCCGGGATGCAGGATACGTACTCAAAGTCGTAATTCTCCGCATCGAATTTTCCGCTGTTTTTGATATAGTCCCATATTCCGTAGACAAAAGCTCTCTGATCACGGATGATCCGGTCTATGTCCTTTGTCTGGTCCATGTCACCGCCGATCTCATAGTACCATTGATTTCGGGCGAACGCCGATGCGGGGATCACGCGGCGTTGCAGGAGTTTTGTCTTCTTTATATCCAGGGCAAACTTCGGCGGGATGTATTTGACCGCAGCTCCTGTGTCCTTGCCGTGGAACAGCATGGTGCTCGGCAGTACCCACATGTCGGCTTTTTCCGGTGCTATGCTCTCGCCGAAGGTCTCGGATGCCTCTCTGCCGACCATGAAATCTGCCCCTGCCAGATATCCGAGCGTACCGTCTCCCGTATCATCGACAAATATCCGTGCATTCATGCGGTATTCCTTTTCGGACAGAGAGGAAATGCACAGCACGCTTTTTATCATATCTCCGTCGCACTCTGCTTCGCATACGGTGGTGTTGAGGTACATGTCAATGTTTTTTTCTGAGTAGATAAAGTCGAGCAGAACCGAATCCCAGACATATCTGTTTCCGTTTTTGTTTCTGTGGAGATTTTCGAGCAGTATCTCTTCGATTATTCCGTCCTCACGTGCAAAGAAGTTAAACTCCTGAGCACCTGTAGCACCGCATACAGCAACGAGTATCTCAGCACTTGCGTTGCCTCCGATGTAGCCTCTGTTGTTGACAAGAGCGACCTTTTTGCCGAGTCTTGCCGCGGCTATCGCCGCACAAACACCGGGCAGTCCCCCTCCTGCTATTACTATATCGTAGTTTTTTTCTTCACACGGAAATCGCATTCACTCAACGCCCCTTATCATGTATTGTGTAAATATATCATGTGTTGTGTATATATTGTAACATGCACGGACAATTATTGTAAATACAGAATATTGCCTATTTTAATGAGAATTTATGGACTATATTGCTGTTTGCCTGTTGACCTGAAGAAAGATCACGGCTATAATAAACATGAAAGAGGTGATATATATGCAGCTTTTGTACGGCAGGGGCAGGGATACACCTGATGTTAGCTCATCCGAGCCGCTGTGGGTAAATAATTGCGGTGCTTATATCGACTGGCAGAAAAACAAGCGTACCCTGCGGCAGCAGGGCAGAGAGGACTGGCAGCTGATACTCATCACCGAGGGGCGGGGTTTTTTTACTGTAGACGGCGAAACTGTCGAACTTCCGAAGAACACCGCGGTCCTCTATTCTCCGCACATGCGGCAGGAATACCGCTTTTTCTGTGCGGACCGACCGTCATTTTGGTGGGTGCATTTCTCGGGAGAACTGGCGGGGAGACTTTGTGAGGGTATTCATCGGGCAGACGGGGAGCTGTCCTTTACGGCTGTGGATGATGTTCATAGTATGCTTGGGGTGTTTGGCAGGATGCATGAGCACATGTCATTGGGCGAGGCGGTGTCGGAGAGGTATCTGTGCGGGTTGTTGTGCGAGATGTTCGGAATACTCGAGAGCGAGAAAAAAAGACGCGAGAGATGTACGGATGAGGAGATGGAGGCTGTGCGTGCATATATGCAGGTCCGTTTTAAGGATCGGCTGACGGTAGACGACTGTGCAAAAACGGCAGGAATGTCAAAGTACCATTTCATACGACGTTTTACCGCCTATACGAAAAAGACACCTATAGAATATCTGACAGAGCTGAGAATACATGTGGCAAAGGACCTGCTCTGCAGCGAGGAGCTGAGCGTCGGAGAGTGTGCTGAGCTTGTCGGGTATTCGGACAGGTTCTACTTTTGCCGGGTATTCAAAAAACATACAGGTTTATCTCCCGCACAGTACAGAAAAAACTGCCGTAACTGACAAAGTATAAAAAATAAGACCGCAAAAACACAAAAAAGCAGAGATCTCTCGGCTATAGCCGAGAAGAACCGAACTCATATCGGTTTTAAACGATATTAGTTAGGCTCTCCCCGGCTATACCAGAGTCAAAGCACCTACAAGAGCGGGACGCAGACGTCTGTATATGCCCGCACCGTCAGAGAGCGGCAGGGGATTTTCTCCCTTTCCGCATTCAAATGTAAAGGCAGGCAGTCCCATTTCCTCTCTGTACCAGTCGCACAGCCCTCCGTATGCGGCACTTCCGTCGGGGGTCTTGATCGGATATCCGCACAGGCAGGACAGCCGCTGTGCGATACGGTCGGCTCCTTTGATCTTGCCTGTTTCTGTGTAGATCACCTCTCCCTGAGAATGCAGAGAGAGTACGAGGGACGGACGGGCAAAACGCAGATAATTGCACACACAGGCTACCTCGGGCTCAGACTCGGGGAATTCCCCCGAGTAGCGTGTCGGAGCTCCCGACAAAAGCCCCATCTGCTGTTCTATCTCCCTGTATTCGTAAAAGCGTGCGTTATAGTTGTGGTTGAGATCTACCCCGCGGGCGTTTGCCTGCCATCGGGAAAAATCCATTCCTCCGTTTGCTCTGATCAGTCTGTCGCAGAGCGGACAGTCGGGGGATATGGAGTTTATCTGGATGTCGGTTCCGTCTACGTTCAGCTGAGGCACGACGGTAACATGCCTTGCACTTCGGATGTAGGGGATAGAAACGCCTTCGAGCTTATGAGATCTGCGGTCTGCCTCGCACAGCTCATACAAAAGGCACAGCAGTACCCCTGTGCACAGCCATTCGGATGCATGGTGCCCCGCTATGAAAAACACCTCACGCCCTCCTCTGTTGCCGAAGCTGACCATGGGTATGCGTCTGGACAGCAGGGAGTTTCCTATATAAGACAGCTCAAGCGATGGATATGTATCGCACAGATCTCCCAGATGCGAGCAGAGAGTGTCGTAGTCAAGCGGAGAAGAAAAGAAACCGTTCATTGCTTGCCTCCCGAAAATAGTATCAGTAACAAAAGTATCAGTATCATTATATGAATTCCTAAGAAAAAGGTGAAAATATGCCTGCGGCAGGAGAAAAATCACGTATAATTTCGCGTATATTGTTGAAAAAAGCAGCCGCGTGTGGTATAATTGGGTATATTTATGAAAAGGAGGCGTTTTTTGATGGATATGGTAAAAAAGATATGGCCCACCCCCTTTAAGATAAAGGAGAAGGACGTTGCATCATTTGTTATTCAGCTGGTTATATTCCTCGTAGTGTGTGCAGTCGTCGGCTGGGTAATAGGAAAGCTCTCCGGCATTTTCATTATAGGTATAGTATTCGCTATTCTCGGATTTGCTGTAGAGATCTACGGTCTTGTCGGTGTAATACTGTGCGTTTTGCAGTTTATCGGCAAGCTGAAGTAAGAAGAAAAAGGGAAAAAGGACTGTCTCCGTGCCTGATGGCTTTGGATCATGAGACGGTCCTCTTTCTTGTTATTCGTATATTTCGGGTGCAGAGTATGAAAAGAAAGCTTATGCAACCGTGAGAATTTCGGAGCTGGTATGAAAACACTGTATTATAATGCAAAAATACTGACACTCGGGGATATTCTGTATGCAGAGAGTATGATAGTTGAAGGCGGCCGCGTGTTCGCTTCGGGTACGGAGCAAAGTATGCGTTCTTTACTATCCGGGGAGTGCGGGTTTGAGCAGGTGGATCTCGGCGGCAGAGTAATAATGCCGTCGTTTATAGATGCACACGGACATTACAACTCCTTTGCGGTGCAGGGCATACAGTGCTCGCTTTTGGGAGTGAGGGGTGTTTTGCAGATGCGTGAGCGTGTGCAGAGCTATATTGAACAGAGAGGAATATCCGAGGGCGAGTGGGTACGTGTGTGCGACTATGACGAAAATCTCCTCGGAGGCGGGGTACATCCTACTCTTGCGGAGCTTGACTATGTGTGCCCTGACAGGCCGATGAGAGTAGCACACCGCTCCGGCCACTCGGGACTGTTCAACAGTGCTGCCCTTGAGCTTCTCGGAATAGACGATACCACCCCTTCTCCTGCAGGCGGCGAGATATGCCGCACGGACAAAAGGGTGAACGGCTACATGCTCGAGGGGGCATATTCTATGTACAATGCAAAGCTCCCGCCGCTTGGCAGGCAAAGACTTCGGGATGCTTATATAAAGGCACAAAAGACCTACGCGTCCTACGGCATTACTACCGCACAGGACGGATATCTGACTGCGGGCAATCTTGATATCTATCTTGAGCTGGCACAGCAGGGTCTGATCAATGCTGCAGATATCATAGGATATGTTCCTGTGGGGGCGTATGTAAGTGTGCGTGATGCGTTTGCCGATGCTCCGAAGGACGAGAGAGTACGCATCGGCGGAATCAAGACCTTTGCAGACGGATCGCCGCAGCTTCGCACTGCGTGGGTGAGAGAGCCGTATATCGGAGGCGGCTGCGGTATGCCGAACAGAAGCAGCGAGAAGATGCTTGAGGGCTTGCGTCTTGCAGCGAGAGAGGGAGTACAGGTGCTTTGCCACGCCAACGGCGATGCGGCGATAGAGCAGTTTTTGCGGTGTGTTGAGCAGGTGGAGAGCGAGTACCCGCTCTTTAGAGAGACGCGTCCTGTGGTCGTACACGGACAGCTGATGGGTCATGATCAGCTTGGACTCGCCCGAAAGACGGGTGCTGTCGTGTCATTCTTTGTAGCTCATACCCATCACTGGGGGGATGTCCACAGAAAGAACCTCGGGGAGGAGCGTGCATCGAGGATCAGTCCTGTTCGCTCTGCTCTTGACGAGGGGCTGCATGTTACCTTCCATCAGGATCCGCCGGTGATCATTCCGGATATGTTTGAGACCCTGCAATGTGCAGTGACCAGACGCACACCGTCGGGAGTTATACTTGGAAAAGAGCATGTTACGGTGCTTGAGGCTATCAGAGCCGTCACGTGTGAGGCTGCGTATCAGTATCACCTCGAGCATGACAGGGGAACGCTCGAGCAGGGGAAGCTTGCCGATTTTATAATAGTGGACAGAGATCCGCTTGTCACTGTGCCACAGCAGCTATCGGATATCAGGATACTTGCCACATACAAGAGAGGCCGGTGCGTCTTTGAGGCAAAAGAACCGTCCTGAGGGACGGCTTTTGGCTGTTTGAAAAATGAAAAAAACACCCGGGATACACACATCATGCTGTGCATCTCGGGCGTTTTCTCTTGCAAAGTAATTTTAGTAATTACACTTTTCGGGATACCGCGAAAAGAGTCTGTATGCGGCAGGACCGTCGGAGGCTTTTGTCTGCTTGTTACTTGAATTTACGCTGTTCTCTTATCCTCGAGAGGATGAGTGCCGCCACCATGACAAATGCCGCGGTACATACCGCACAAAGAACCGCGGTGTCATCTCCGGTCGCGGGAGAGGTATCGACAGCGGTGGTATCGACAGCGGAGGTGCCCCTGTCGGTGTCGGGGACGGTGTATGCAGGGTCTGTGCCCTGAGCCTGTGTAACACGGTCTGTAGAAGAGGGCACGCTTGTGCCGGGAGTTCCGTTAGTATTTGCCGCATCGGTCTGAGTATCGGGGGAGAGTTGGGATGTGCTTGAGCTGACGGGCAGGCTGAGAGCGTCGGTATCCTTTTCGGTAGCGGAGCTCTCAGGGGGCTTTAGCATGTCTATAGGCTCGGTTCTGATATCCGAGCACACGGAGCATTTCTGTTCCATCAGACCGACCTCGGTGTAGCTCGGCTCTTTTGTTACTATCAGAGTACCGTATGAGTGCTCGCGTCTTGCAGTCTCGCCTGAGCTGACGACGCTAGAGCATGCGTTGCACACTATCTCATAGGTGCCTGACTCTGTGCAGCTCGCTTCGCGAGTGACCTTGGTGGACTTTGAGGTATGTTTGCAGTTTGTGCCGTCATACTCAATGTTCACAGAGCCGTTTGTGATGTTCATGGCGAGGTTTTTCAGATCATAGTCGATGCAGTCTCCTCTGCCGTATGTGACCTTGAGAGGAACAGAGCCGACACTTGCTCCTTCCTTGATCTTGAATGTGAGTGTGGACAGAACTCCCGTCTCCGTAAACTCATACAGACTGACATTCCAGAGAAGTACCACGGGGTTGTTTTTGATATTTATACCGGTCAGACCTCCTCCGCCTATCTTTGTATAGACGGCTTTTTCGAGGGTGAGCTTGTCAGAATCATATAAAACAAAGAACCTCAGTCCTGTGATGCCCGGGTTTTTAGTGAGGGTGACGTTTACATCCACGCTCTGTCCCGGCACACCCGAAACCGAGTCCAGCACAACGACAGCCTCGCCGTTTTCCACTCCTGCAAAAACGCAAAAGTGCGACAGTATTATCACTCCTGCAAATAAAGCACATAAAAACCGTACCGTTCTGTTCATAAGCACCTCAATAAAAATACTGCCCCATACAATGGCAGTGTGTCTCTGCCCGTATTCTAGCATAAAGGTGTGAATATGTCAAGAACAAAGCGTAAACGCACAAAGAACAAAAAAAGAGTTGTTGCATAAATCTGCGGGGTGTGTTATACTTAGAGGAAGATGAAAAAAACAAGGAGAAACAATATGAAGAATAGAGCCTTTGTGCTTTTGGTCGTCATTATTGCTCTGTGCACGGCGTGCTCTGTGGCGGTGTGTGCAGATACACAGATAGACAAAGCGGATCTGTACGGGAATTTTTCTCCTTCTGTCGGAGATGCTCCGACACTGCCGCACTCATCCGAGGGAGCACCGTATACAGTAAGCGGCTGGTACAGCGAATACGACCTGACAGCAGGTGAGTATGTTGCTGTCAGCGGTCCTTTTGAGGCGGGACATACATATTATCTCAATATTATCCTGACTGCGGCCGATGGGTATGACTTTTCGCTTGAAGGGACGGAGCTTTATGTCAACGGCAGCTATCACAGCACACTCGATTATTCAGAGTCGGGCGTTTCGTGTATGTTTGTCTTTGAGATAGGGCAGTATATAAGAGAGGTGAGTATCACAGGCGTGGGCAATATCGCCGCAGGCGAGTATTGCGATGCACAGAGCATAGGTACAGAGCAGGACTCTGTGTGCTCTGCAAGCGGTCAATGGAGCGTGTATGACGCAGAAGCGGGCGGATATGTTGCGTTTGACGGAGTTTTTGAGTCTGCGAGGGAATACCGCCTCACACTGAAGCTCAGAGCACAGTCGCCATGGGTGATCGACCCATCGAGCTTGGTGGTGTATGTAGGCGGAGAGGCATATTTTGACTTTTATATATCCGGGGAGAATGTGTGCCTGGATATAATCTATCAGCTGTCCTCCGTCATAGGACGTGTAGATGTTATGGGAGTTGCCGAGCCTGTTGTCGGAAATGCAGCTGATACGTCGGGTATATGTGTTGTTGAAGGTGCAAAATACAGTATCAGCAGCTGCAGCTGGATCGTGTATGATTCGGGGTATGTGAGTTTTTGCGGGACGTTCGCTTCGGGAGGAGTGTATTATCTGGAGATAATGCTCACATGCGGGCAGGGGTATAGCTTTGGTGATACTGTAGAGCTGTACATCAACGGAAAATACCACTCGGATATCAGTACCACGGCACAGAGCGTGTATATTTATGAGGAGTACAAGCTGCCCGAGGTCGTGTCGAGCGTTCTTCTCACAGGCTCTGTAGACCCGAAGGTGGGAGCACAGGTATCCAACTACACCGTGCGTGCATCTTCAAGTGCAAAGTACACAGTAAGCTCCCGATGGGTGGAATATACAGCCGATCTCGGTCCTGCTTTTGTGAATGACGGCAGCTTCGGTGCGGGAGGCATATATGAGCTTCACATCACGGTACTTCCGAAGGAGGGTGTGTGTTTTTCGCCTTCTGCCAAGGTCCGTATAGGACTTCGTACCGTGACTGCCTCTGTCACTCCCGAGGCTATCAGGATAGTTTTGTTCAAACCGCTGGCAGACGTGCTCGACAGCGTGGGTATTGGCGGTATATCAGAGCCTGTGGCGGGGATGACCGCTGTATCCGATGGAATAGAGCCAAACACGGCAAAGTACCGTCTTGTCCGTGCAGAATGGAAAAAGTACGACGAGCAGTCAGGAGAATACTTTGATTTTGACGGGCACTTCGAGAGAGGAGAGAAGTATGCATTGTGCTTTGAGCTTGTTTGTGAGTTCGGGTATGCGTTCTCCTCGGACGCGGCGGTGCTTGCAGATGGGACGGAGGCGGCATTTGAGATAGCGGATCATACCCGGCTGACGGGGGTGTGTATATATACACTGACCGAGGCAGAGCTGATGCCGGGTGACACCGATACAGACGGACAGCTGACAAACAGCGATATCACGCTTCTTGTCCGATATCTGTGCGGGTATTTTCCGCTGATGTCGGTATATAACGCGGACTTTGACGAAAATTCACAAGTAAACAACCGTGATGCCGTGCTGCTTATCCGCAGACTGGCTCTTTGCGATGAAGGAGAATAACCGCGATGCCGTACTATTGGGAGAGAGAAGGGGTGACGCTACGCCCTACGCATCCGTCCGATTGGGTGTATTTTTATGAAAACTACTTTGACAGCGAAACTCGGTTTTATTTTTATACCGAGTGTGAGCCGCCGACCGACAGAGAGGATGCGAGGAGGCGTTTTGCCGCATTTTTGCGATCGGCAAAAAAGAAGGACCGCCTGGATCTGACTGTCATGGCAGAGGGAAAAGTCGTCGGCAGTCTCAATCTCTATGATATCGACCGCAGAGCGGGGACATTTCAGATAGCCTCCTTTATATGTGAAGGGGCACGCGGACGCGGATACGGTCAGCGTGCGGTGAGCATGCTGCTTGAGTATGCGTTTTTTGAGCTACGCCTGCACAAGTATAATGCCCGAATAGTGCAGGGCAATGAGCCAAGCATCCGTCTTCATCGGCTGCTTGGGTGCAGACGCGAGGGAGTACTCAGAGATATGCTCTATCACGGAGGAGAGCACAAGAATATAGAATGGTGGGGAATGACGGCACAGGAGTATGCCGACACCCGGCCGATCAGTGAAAGAACAAAGGAACAGAGCATTTATGAATGAAAACACTGCTGTGGCAGATATAAAGAGCGTAGGAGAAATATTGAATAAAGGCGAAAAACCGCATAGAGACCTCGGGGAGAAACTGGAGTTTTTTCCTCTGAGCATCTCGTTACTTTCAAGGATAACCCCGATACTGTTAAGATCAAAGAATATGCTCTCCGACTATACACCCGGGGGACTGCTTTTCGGAATGCACGGACTTTATTCTCCTACCGTGTGTATCAGGGATGATAGTCTTTTCATATCCATTTTGTCGGAGGACAGGATGCACCGCGAGTATCTTATGCCGATAGGGGATGAGATAGAGTCGCTGGAGCTTTTGGATAAGTATACAAGCGAGCATAACTTCCCTCTGGTCATTTACGGTACGTCAAAGAACGCAGAAATAGCCGCCCGGCATTTCAGATGCGGCTATGAGCTGAGCGATGAGCTGTGTGACTATGTGTATGACGCACATACTCTCGCATCTCTCGAGGGATCGAGATACCACAACCAGCGTACAAACATCCGCAGACTGCAGAGGGAGCATGAGAGCTGGAGATATGAGCGATTAGATGAATCCAACCTCCCAGATGCCGTTGAATTTGCCCGCAGGCTGTTTTCTGAGGACAAGGGAGACGGCTCAAAGTACTGGCAGGCCGGTGTGGATATAGTGTTTGACTCACTGTCCAATCTCGCATCGCTGTCGCTTGTAGGAGGGATACTGTATGTGGACGGCAGAGCGGCAGGAGTCGCTGTAGGCTCTGTCAAGCACGGTATGCTTTATATCCATGTACTGAGAGCTGACCGTGAGATATGGGGAGCGTGGAATTTGCTGTGCTATGAATTTGTGCGTGACAATATCGACACTATACAGTATGTAAACATGGAGGATGACCTCGGTGACGAGGGGATCCGCAGAATGAAGCTTTCTTACGGACCTATCGACTTTATCAAGAGAGCAAAGACAACGGTAAGATGACACTCGGATAAAAAAGCAAAAAAATACCGCATGTCAGAGCTTTCTCGCACGGACAATGACCGTTAACATGAAAAAAAGACCGCATACGGCGAGAGCCGTGTGCGGTCTTTTTGTTCGCATAGGAAATTACGTAAATTATGCATGTGCACAATGCCCCTCCGCCCTGTCATCCTCGAGGGAGCGAAGCGACCGAAGGATCTGAGGGCGAGTAGTTTGAAACGTTACTGTTTCTTCCCGCTCAGATTCTTCACTAC